>CAJGCN010000013.1 GCA_904501815.1 uncultured Clostridia bacterium | reverse complement strand
GGCACAGGGTTTCGCAAGCGTCAACCCGAACTCCTAGCCTGACGCTCGCAGGCTCGCTATTCCGTCGCTTCGCTCCTTACGGTTCCTACGGAACTCTCGGCATGCGAAAACCTAACGAAAACAAAGGAAAATACCCCCGCGACCAACGTCGCAGGGGTATTTTCTTGGTGCACCGTAAGAGGTTCGAACTCCTAGCCTTCGGTTCCGTAGACCGACGCTCTATCCAGTTGAGCTAACAGTGCAAAAAAAATAATCTCTTATTCAAAACGCCTATTAAGTATAAGCTTTTTTTTTCGGTTTGTCAACTGTTTTTTTCGCGTTTTTAAAAGTTTTTCAAAGAATTTATTTTTTACGGGAGCAGTCGTTCAACCGCCCCCGTAATTTTCGTTATAACAAAAGCGCCACCGCGCCGAGTATCCCCGCGCTGTTTCCAAGTTCCGCTACGCGAATAGGGACTTGCGGTCCTTTCTCACCCGCAAACAAATCACGGTCTAAAAGCTTTTGCAAGGGTTTGACTAAATTATCCCCTTGCGCGCACACGCCCCCGCCGATTAAAATAACGTTCGGACGGAAAATGTTCGCAATATTCGTAAGCCCTACCGCAAGCAATTCGATATAATTCTCTACGACGGCTTTTGCGTACGGGTCGGTATCCTGATAATCGAACGCCGTTTTACCGTTCACCGTTTCGAGCGTGTAGGTTTCCCACATTTTACTGTCTTTATGCGCTTGCATAGCGCGTTTGGTATCGCGAATGAGCGCGGTAGCCGAAGAATACGCTTCAAAACAACCCTTGCGCCCGCAAGTGCATTGTTCGCCGTTCGCAACGATTACGCTATGACCGATTTCCGCGCCTGCCGATTGATTTCCTTCCAACAGTTCGCCGTTCGCCACGATTCCCCCGCCTACGCCCGTTCCGAGCGTGATTAACACGGCGTTTTCGCAATCTTTCGCCGCGCCGAACTTAACTTCTCCCAGCGCCGCCACGTTCGCGTCGTTAGCGATTTTCACGGTAAGTCCCGTTAATTTTTCGACCTTTTCACCGATTTTAAAATCCGACCAATCAAGGTTATTCGAATAAATTACCGTACCCGTTTTACTGTTTATCATACCGGGCACACCCATACCCAAGCCTTCGACGTCGGAAACGCCAAGTCCCGTTTTTTCCAAAAGCGTTTTTGTAAGTTTTGCGATATTCTCCGCAACCGCGTCTGCGCCTTTTTCGCTTTCCGTCGGTACTTTATCCTGCAAGACGATTTCGCCTAAATCGTTGACGATACCGCCTTTTATAAACGTACCGCCCAAATCAATGCCCACGTAATATTTTCTCACTTCTGCTACAACCACTTTCATTTCTCCTTTTAAAATACGTTCTTTATTTTCAAACATTGTCTTTACATTCAGGGTATAATTTATAAATCCCCATTTTTCTTCCTTTTAAACGGTTATTTTAAAAATTTCTTCAAGGTTTCCGCAACGGCATTTGCTAATTTTTGATAGCCTTCTATCTCGTAATGCGTTCCGTCGGGGCATCTGTCTTTTTTATCAATCCGTTCGCTGACGGCGTACAAGCGATTAAGCTCGGCATCTAATTCCGTTGCAAGCTCTCCTAAAATTTCGTTGCGCTCGTTTACCCGTTTTTTCCAGCCCGCATGCAAGCGTTTATTGCCTTCTTTATATACGACCGTCGTTTCCGCAAGCACGAGCTTTGCCTTACCCCGTATCCGAACGAGCAAATTTTTCAGCTTACTTTTATACGTTCTCGGGGACATGTGAAAGCCGTGCAACCCGTGATTAAAATGAATGAGCGCGTAGTCGCTGTTTTTCGCCATTCCTTCCACGAGCTGACAATAAAGCTTATTATCCACCGCGTACGACGTTGACACGTAATCGACGTACGCCACGTCTTTCAAAAGTTTACGGACGATTTCTTGATAGCCGTGCGTAATCGAATCCCCCACGAGCAAAACGCGCGGTTTATCGCTTTTATCCGCGTAATCGCACCAGCTATGTATCCATTCAAACGTTTCTTTTTGCATTATTTAAGCACCCCTATCATAAAATTATAAATCAAACGCAATCGCCGTGATGTCGTCGGAGAACTTTCCCCCGCAAAAAACGCTCAACGCCGAACGCAATTTTCCGATAAAATCCTGCGCGTTATACGATTGATGCAACACACTTTCCACCCGTTCAATCCCGAACAGTTCCCCCGCCGAGTTCGCGCACTCGGTTATCCCGTCGGTAAGCAACGCCAAAATATCCCCCTTAGAAAAGGGCATTTCTCGCTCGATATATTTATGCTCGGGCATCCAGTTGGAAATAGGGGGCGCAGGCAACTCGATTTCGTTTACCCCTTCCGCCGTCTTTAACAAAATAGGCGCGTTATGCCCCGCAAGCGCGTAGCGAAGAAGCCCCGCCCGTTCGTCGATACGCACGGCGGCGACGGTGATATACGACCGCTCGTCTTGGTTCAGCTCGTTAAACTTGGCGTTCAGCGAATTCAAGGCAAGGTCCAACCGTTTTTGCTTTTTATCAAACCCCGCCTTTACGAACGCCGACAACATCCCCGCCGAAACGCCTTTCCCCGAAACGTCGGCAAGTACGCCGTAGGTCTGTCCGTCCAGTTCGTATACGTCGGGCATATCCCCACCGATTTCCAAGCAAGGAATATACATATACGAATAAGGCACGCCCCCCGCCGTTTTCCCTGCGGGCAACAACCGCTGTTGCATTTGCTTAGCGGTAAGCATTTCCCGTTCGAGTTCGGATTGATATTTTCCGTCCGTAAGCCCCAAAAAGAGTTTCTTTTTCCCGCCTACGGGCAACACGCGAATTCGTATAGAAATCTTATCCATGCGCCCTGCGCGCGGAATCGTAGCGTCGAGCGTTTCGGTTCGTTCTCTGTTTTCAGCAACCGCCGCTTTCATAGCGCGATAAAAAGAGCAATACTCGCACCCCGCACCCTTACCGCATCCGTCCGCTTCCTTACAGCCAAGCGCGTCTTTTAAGCTACCTTTTGCTTTTGCTTGCTCGGAAAAAGAACGGCGAAAGGCTGCGTTCGTAAAAATCACGCGCAGTTTCTCGTCGAACACGAACACCCCGTCGGGTATTCTTTCTAAAATCCGTTTATATTTTCCGTCAAACATCTAAGCTTTTCCTTTTGCCGTTAATAATAAAATTTCAGTCCTCTTTTAATTTCCGCAACGAAGGACAAATCTTGATACAATTCCCCGTCAAGCTGTGAAATTGCCGTATCTTTCGTGGTAAAAACCACTCGGTCGGTACGGTAATGACTAAGATAAGGCACTTCCATAATCTTGCCTTTCATCAGCTTTAAAAACGCCTTTACGATTTTCCATTTCCCGTTCGGGCAATCGATTACCTGTACGTCGAATTTATGATCGTTCACTTCCGCAACGGGACAAATGCGAATCCCCCCGCCAAACGCCTTACCGTTGCACACAGCGGCAATCAGCGCGTGTTTTTCAATCGTTTCGCCGTCCACTTGGATTTGAATATTATAGCCTTTAAAAGCGAACAGGCTCGACAAAAGACTTTTCAAATATTTCATCTTTCCCCGAGATTTCCCACGACTGCACCGCTCCAACACGTCTACGTCCATACCCATACCGCACACGTTCATACACCGTTTTCCGCCAACTTCGATATAATCGACGTCTTTGGCTTGACCGGTAGCGATTAACTCCGCTGCTTTTTCCGCATCTTCGGGAATCCCAAGCGCATAGCCGAAATCGTTCCCCGTTCCCGACGGAATCAAACCCAGCCGACACTCGGAAGGCTCTTTAAGCCCGTTCAACACTTCGTGCAACGTTCCGTCCCCGCCGATCACCACGATATCTCTTCCCCCGTCTTTGGTAATCTGTTCGGCAAGAGCTTTGCCGTCCCCTTGACAGGCGGTTTGATAGAGTTTATATTCCAAACCGTATTTTTCAAATACGCGCGCTACGATTTGGGGGTTTTTCAAATTCCCCTTTTTCCCCGAAACGGGGTTTGAAATGACATGAAACATTTTCCTTCGCCTTTGTAAAATCTACCCCGTTTTCTAAAAACGGACGGAAATCATAAAATTCCCACGTATCTATTATATAACACTTTTCAAAGAATTGCAAATCAATTGCATTTTATTTTGAAATTTGTTATACTGTATTTACGAATTTTTTTTAGGATTGACGAAATGAGAAGTATTTTACCCGACAATTTACTCCGTTTAGCCGAAATTTTTCCCACACCTTTTTATCTGGTAGGGGGTAGCGTACGCGATTTTTTACTCGGTCAACAAAAAGCAAAGCCTGATTTAGACGTATGCGCTCCGCTTTCGCCTGAGCTCGTCGTTCCGCTTGCAGAGCGTTGCGGTTTTTCGGTGCGTTCCGTTTATAAAAATACGGGAACTATGAAACTGACGGACGGCAACGGCAACGAACTCGAATACGCCGCGTTCCGTTCAGATAAATACGTTCGGGGCGAACATACCCCCTACGAAATCTTTTTCACGGACGATATTTGCTTGGATTCGAAGCGTCGGGATTTTACCATGAACGCCGTTTATTACGATATAAAAAACGGCAAATTCGTCGATCCGTTAAACGGCATCACGGCAATTCAAGAAAAACGAATTACCACCGTACGGGAAGCGGAGCAAGTGTTTGGAGAAGACGGTCTGCGCTTACTTCGTCTTGCCCGTCAAGCGGCGCAACTGGGTTTTACGCCCGACGAGAACTGTTTTCAAGGCGCAAAGAAAAACGCTTTCCTTTTGCAAGACATCAAACCCGAGCGTATTTTCAGCGAATTTTCCCTTTTGCTTTCCGCTGACCTTGCTTACGGCAACACGGGCGGACAGTATCAAGGACTTTTGCTTTTAGAAAAAACGGGCGTACTCGATTATATTTTCCCTGAGCTTACCTTAGGCAGGGGTATGGCGCAACGAAAGGATTTCCACGACTACGACGTGTTGCAACATTCCTTACGCGCCACCCTTTACGCCCCGCCCAGCCTTCGGCTTGCCGCACTCTTACACGATATCGGCAAACCCTTTTGCACTTTACGGGACGGAAACTCCCACTCCCACCCCGTTGACGGCGCGGAGCTTGCTCAAAAAGCGCTTGAACGCTTAAAAGCCCCGAAAAAAACGGTGCAGGCGGTGAAAGAGTTAGTGCTGTGGCACATGTACGATTTCAATTTACAAACCAAAGAGCCTAAATTAAGGCGGTTTTTCGTGGAGCACGCCCCCCTTTTAGACGATTTAATGCAAATTAAACAAGCGGACTTTTCCGCTTGCAAGGACGATATATCCCCCTGCCCTACCAACCGAAAATGGCGTGAAATACTTTTGAAAATGCAAGAAGAAAAAGTGCCGTTTCATTTAAAGGAATTAGCGGTTTCAGGGAAAGATTTATTAAGTCAAGGCGTACCTGCCCCCCGCGTTTCGGAAATTTTGAAAAAACTTCTTCTGCATCTTGCAACCACCCCCGCCGACAATGAAAAAAGCAAGCTCAAAAAGCTTGCCCGTCAATTTTTAAAAGTTTAAACCCTACGACACCCCGACCGAAATCGGGGTGTTTTCGTTAAAGCTCAGAAACGGTAATCCCGTCTTCAATAGAAGTTTCGTAAAAACTCGCGCGGTAGCCGATAGCGTCGAAATACGCCTTGCCGACCCGACGGATAAACCCGTCCACCGCCGATTTTTTCACGATAGAAATCGTGCAACCACCAAAGCCTGCGCCAATCATTCGCGAACCTAAACATTCAGGTTCTTTTCTCGCAAACGACGAAAGGGCGTCAAGCTCTTTGCCCGTCACTTCGTATAAATCCCGCAAGCTATAATGGCTTTCGTTTAATAATCTGCCCAGCTCAACGATATCCCCTTCTTTCAAGGCTTGCACCGCCAAGCGCACCCGTTCACATTCCATCACGACGTGTTCCGCGCGCTTCGCCACCACACCCGAAAGCAGGTATTTCACTTCGTTAAACTCTTTCGACGTAAGCTCCGCAAGGCAATTCACGGGCTTGACTTCCCGAATAAGCTTGAGCGCGGTTTCCACTTCCTGACGGCGCACGTTATATTTGCTTTCCTTTAAGTTATGCGGCTTATTGCAATTCGCCACGACGATACGGTATTCTCCAAGTTCAAGCGGTACGTATTCGTAAGCAAGGGTTGCGCAGTCGAGCAAAACGGCGTGTTCCTTTTTGCCCATTGCCGAAGCGAACTGATCCATAATTCCGCAGTTCACGCCTACGTATTCGTTTTCCGCCTTTTGCGCCAGCACGGCAAGCTCCACCTTATCGTAATCTACGCCAGCCAACTCGCAAAGCGCGACAGCCGTTGCCACTTCAATCGCCGCCGACGACGAAAGTCCGCTCCCGAACGGCACTCCGCAATCGTAGTATAAATCGCAACCGACGAGTTCAACCCCCTTTTTTTGCAATAAATACGCCACACCCGCTTGGTAATTCGCGTATTTGAGTGTTTTATAGCTCTCTAATTTCTCTAAATCCAACTCGATAATCCCGTCAATTCCTTTTAATAAGATACGGATTACCCGTTCGCCGTTCGCGCGCGCGAAAATCTTACAAGCAAGATTGAGCGCGGCAGGCAACACCTTTCCGCCACAGTAATCGACGTATTCCCCGATCACGTTAATTCTTCCCGCCGCCGTAAACAAACGGGTGGCAGGCTTGCCGTAGGCTTGCTCAAAAACTTCTTTTGCATCCGTAATAAATTCCATAACAACCACCTTTTATAACTTCTGCCCTGCGCAAAAACACACGATTATTTTTATGAAAAACGGTCGCACGCCCCTTAAAGACAATGCGACCGATTATTTCCGTTTCGTAAAGGCGAACGCTTTACGAAGCCCCGCCCGATTACAACGCGCAAACGTTTACCGCACGCAGTTTATCGGGGTTTTTGGGATCGGCTTCCGTTTCATACGAAACCTTCTGCCCTTCTTTAAGCGTTTTGTAGCCTTCCGCTACAATCGCCGAGAAATGCACGAAAACGTCGTCGCCGCCCTCATCGCCGGCTATGAACCCATAGCCTTTTCCCGCATTGAACCATTTAACAGTTCCCTGACTCATTGGAGTACCTCCCTAGTATTTTTGTACCCCGAAATTCCCCCTCGAAGTCATGCCCCCTAAGGCATTTTTATAAACCCAACGTACCCGATTTATCCGAAGTATTTTCCGAATACAAAATAATTATATCACAAATTTTTATTATTTGCAATAGTTTACAAAAAAAATTTTCCGTTTTTTCGTTTTTTTGTAAAAAGTTGTGGACTTATTACCCCTAAAATGTTATAATTTAAACGATAGATTGCGTATATTGAATAAATTTCGCTGTTTTTAGGAGCGTAAAATGGAATTTCTTGAAATTTTAAAAGTCATACTTTTAGGAATCGTGGAAGGAATTACGGAATGGCTTCCGATATCGAGCACGGGGCATATTCTGCTTTTCGACGAGCTTTTTCCTATGGATTGCTCGCCCGCGTTCAAGGAAGTATTTTTATACGTAATTCAGCTCGGCGCAATCCTTGCCGTCGTGATTTTGTTTTGGAACAAACTCTTTCCGTTCGGCTTACGCAAAACGCAAACGGAGCAAGGCGCGCTCAAAACCCGTTTAACGGTCAAAAAAGATATTTTCAACCTTTGGGGCAAGGTTGTGGTGGCTTGTATCCCTGCCGCCGTCGTCGGTATTCTACTCGATATGCCCGATTCCCCGCTCGTGATAGCCATCACGCTAATCGTCTACGGCGTAGCGTTTATTCTCGTGGAAAAATGGAACAAACACCGCACCTTCAAAACGCAAAGCGTTGCCGAGCTTAGTTATTTGCACGCGGCGTTAATCGGGGTATTTCAAGCCCTTTCGTTCATACCGGGCACTTCGCGATCAGGCATCACGATTTTAGGCGCGTTATTATTAGGCGTATCCCGTCCTGCGGGGGCGGAGTTCACCTTTTACCTTGCCATTCCCGTAATGTTCGGCGCAAGCCTTTTAAAGCTTTTAAAATACGGTTTTGCGTTTTCGCTTGCGGAGTTCGGGTATTTACTTATCGGCGCGTTCGTAGCGTTTGCGGTATCGTTATTCGTCATCAAATTCCTAATGGACTTCGTGCGCAAGCACGATTTCACGCTCTTCGGTTGGTACAGAATCGCGCTTGGCGTACTCGTTATCAGCGCACTCGTCCTTCCCCCGCTCTTTGCGTGAGATTGCCACGCTCCACTTCGTTTCGCTCGCAATGACTGTGGTTGTGTCATTGCAATCTATTGCAAGGCTTCTACTATAAGCAGTATCGCCGTTTTAAAACCGTAGCGGAAAATGCGGTTTTCCATTTGCGCTTGCTCCCAAGACCAAGCGTCTGCAAAGTCGTTGAATAGCTTGTTCTCTTTGCCTGATAATAACTTGTCTAATCTTTCGTATATTCTGATACTTTCTTTGTTAATACCAAAGCTATTATCGTATTCAGGCGATTCTATCATTCCGTCAAATAATTTTTCCATAAAAGATTTCATACTACTTTTCTCCTTTTTTTTATTATACCATAAAAATTAGGTGAAAAGTTGCATTACTACAAATTTAGTGGGATTTACTACAAATTTAGTAATTTTGTAATTATAACATTTTTTTGAAAAAATTTTTCAAAAAAAGAAAGCCTAAGCTTCCTTTTTTCTTATATTTTTTCAAGAATTAAACGAAAAAAGGAGAAAAACGCTTATGCACGGTGCAGTCAAAAAGCCCCATTTGCCCACGAGCGCAGAAATTTTTCACCATATCGGCAGTTTTGTAAAAAAGAATGCGGTGCTTTGTATCGCTACGCTCGCCGCCGTGATTACTTCCTGTATCGTTCCGCCTAACAAGGAATATTTAGGGTATTTGGATTTTAAAACGCTGACTTGTTTGTTTTGCACGCTCGCCGTCGTTTGCGCCTTTCGGAATATCCGTTTTTTCTACGCGCTTGCACAAAAAATCGTAAAGCTGTTTAAAAACAGTCGGGCGTGTATTCTCGCGCTTGTATACATAACTTTTTTAGGCTCTATGCTAATCGCCAACGATATGGCGCTTATCACCTTTTTACCGCTTGGGTATTTCGTGCTTTCGTCTACGAAAAAAGAAAAATACACGGCGTTTACCTTTATTATGCAAAATATCGCGGCGAACTTAGGCGGTATGCTCACCCCTTTTGGAAATCCGCAGAACTTATATCTGTATACGAAGTTTAATATCCCGACGGGGAGCTTTATCTCGACCATGCTCCCCCCGTTTTGCATTTCCGTTGCGCTGATTACCCTTTGTTGCCTGTTCGTTAAAAAAGAAGCGTTAGAACTTTCGGAAGAAAAAATTACCTTGCCCGTCGGGCGTACGGTTGCCTACGGCGTTTTATTTGCGCTTTCTATCGTAATCGTATTTCGCGTGATACCTTTTTGGATAGGCTTAATCGTCGTGCCCGTTGCGCTGTTGTTTTTAGATAGAAACGCGCTCAAAAAAGTAGACTACGGACTTTTGTTGACTTTCGTAATGTTCTTTATCTTTGCGGGGAATATGGCAGAGATAAACGCCGTGCGCGAAGGGTTTAGCTGGTTGCTCTCGAAAAATCCTTTGCTCGTTTCCGCGCTGTCTTGCCAAGTCATCAGCAACGTGCCGTCTGCCATTTTACTCTCGCAATTCACTGCCGACTGGCGGGCGTTGCTCGTAGGCGTGAATATCGGCGGGGTGGGAACGCTCATCTCGTCGCTCGCTAGCTTAATTACTTTTCGGGAATACACCGCGCGCACGAACGGAAAAGCGGGAAAATACGTGCTTTTATTCTCGGCGTTTAACTTTGGATTTTTATTTCTTTTAACCCTTGCGGAAAGTTTATTATTCCTTTAAATTCTCTTTATAAAGTTTAATCCCCTACGGAAGTATCCGTAAGGGATTTTTTGTTTAGTCTTGTTTTAAGGAAAGCATATCGCCGTTGCGCTCTACTCTGTCGCCCAAAACTTTTAAGGCTTTTTCAAGCCGTTCTAAAATCGCGTCGCCGATACGGGCAAACCCAAGCTGAGTGGAAAGCAAACGGAATAATCCCGATTTTTCCGCCGATACGTTTTGCCGAAGCACCAGCCAAATCCCGTTCGCAAGCTCTTCGAGCGGGATATATTTAATATCGCGGGGCGTTTCGCCGTCTTCCGGCACGCGCAAAAGGGGGACTCGCCAACCTTGCTTATAAAAGAACCCGTTATGACGGATAATACCGTAGCTTGCACACCCCCTAATGGCGTATTCGAACTGCTCGCGCACGACGTTGGTCACCTTTTCCCTGCCGTCGAACAAATACACCATACGCTTTAACAGCCATTCTTCGGAAACGGGTGCTTCCGCATCTACTACCGCGCGGACGACGCTTAAAATATCCCCGCCGTAGCGTTTGCCGAGCGCAACCGCGTCAACGGCTTTGTATTTGGGAAATTCCAACCGTCTTTCTTCAACCGTTCGTTCGAAAGAAAGGTCGGTATCCTGCGTTTTTTCGGGTTTTTTCGGAGTAGTTTTGAATGCTTCTTTAACCGCTTTTAACAGCCGTTCCTGTTCCATACGCTTGTTTCTAAACCAATCGGTAGACCAAACGCGATAGAATTTCCAGCCCATTCTTTCCAAAATATCTTGGCGCAATCTATCTCTGTCCCGCGCCGTTTTCGACGAGCGGTAGCTCCGTCCGTCACATTCGATTGCCAACGCATAGTCGGAAGAATTCGGGCGTTTGACCGCCAAATCGATTTTAAAGGAAGAACAGCCCACTTGGCTATCCACTTCAAAGCCCTGCTCGCGCAAAAAGTCCCTAACTTCCTGCGTAAAGTCCGAACGAATACGGGCAAACGCGTTTTCGTTTTCCGTTTCCTGCAAGGGAATTTCCCCGTTTTCGGCATAGTCGAGATAGTCCCTTAAAAGCCTTGCGCCCACCGATTTCGAACCGCTTAAATCTACGTCCCAAGAATGAAGGGAAGAAACGATTTGCACGTTATATTTCGCTCTCGTGACGGCAACATTTAAACGCCGTTCCCCGCCTTCGCGGTTGATAGGTCCGAAGTTCGCCAAAAACCGACCCTGTTCGTCCTTTGCATACGCGATACTGAAAATAATCGTATCCCGTTCGTCCCCTTGCACCGTTTCCAAATTCTTGATGAAAAAGGGTTCTTCTTTATCCGATTTAAAGAAAAATTCTTTGGAATTGTCTTTTTGTCTGCGTTTATTTAACAGCTTATCAATTAAATTTTGTTGCGAGATACTAAACGCCACCACGCCTAAACTGCGTTCGGGGTATTTTTCGATATGCTCGAACACCATGTCTACGATTTTTTCCGCTTCCACGCGGTTGGTTTTCGTCTTTCTATCGAACACGCCGTTCACGTAGAAATAATCCACGCCCACCCCTTGTTTATCCGTCGTCGACGACGGGAAGGTAGTCAAATCGTTTTCGTAGAAATTCTTATTCGAGAAAGAAATAAGCTGTTCGAAACGACTTCTGTAATGCCATTTTAATCTGCGTTGGGGGAAGGAAGTGGAGCATAAATCCAAAATGGACTCAAAATCCGCTACGTCTTCCGTTTCGTCGTCCGTTTCCACGTCTACCGAAGCGTTGAAGAAATTGCTCGGGGGCATTTGTTTGGAATCGCCCACTACGATTAACTGTTTCCCGCGATAAATCGCGCCTACGGCGTCCTGCGGGAAAATCTGCGAAGCTTCGTCGAAAATTACCACGTCAAACTGCATATCCGCGCCCAAATAGGTGCTAACGCTGAGCGGGGACATTAAGAAGCAGGGTTTTAAGGTTTGCGCCAGCTCCCCGATTTCCGAAAGCAACGCGCGTATGCCTTTTTGTTTGCGTTTTTTCTCCCCTTCACGGAGTAGAACCGCGATACTGCTTCCTTGCGCGATTAAATCCAAGCTCGGACGTTTTTGCGAAAGCACCGATTTGATTTTCGCTTTGTTGATTTCAAAATGAATACGGTCTTTTTCGATAAACCGCCGAACGGTTTCGTCGTGCGGTACGCGCGCCAACCCGAACAACAGGGGGACTTCTCGCAACACCAAATCCACCCATTGACTGTAAAAGGCTTTTTTATAGGTCGCAACGATTTTTTCAGGCGCAACTCGCTTTTGGGTTGCGTAATCGACGAACGAACGCAATTCCGCGCCCTGCAATGTTTGCAAAAGCTGCATAAACTGACACCAGTTATCTAATTTGTCGGCGTTTTCATAACAGCCTACGCACTTTTTCTCTAAACGCTCCAACTGCGCGGTTTGCAAATTATACTCTTTTTGTTCAAAATAAGAAAGCAAACGAGTTTCCCCTTCCCCGACCGTTGCAAACGCTCGTTGCAAATGCTCAAACAGTTCTGCAAACACGCTCTGTTTCTCGGTAAATTCTTTTTTAGAAAGGGTTGCCAAACGCCCGAACGAAAGCCCTTTCGCCTGTACGCCAGAAAGTTCTTGCAGTTCTTTTAACCAGTCGTCAAAGCGGGTGTTTACGCCGTCGTAAGCGTTGCCAAGCGCGTTGGCGAGCGTGTTTTCAAGCGCCGTGAACTCTTTCATTTGCCGCTGATATGCGCCCAGCGTGTTAAGCGTTGCCGTTGCCGTTTTATACGAAGGTTTTTTGCCTTCTTTTTTGCTAAGCTTTAAGTCTAAAAGAATACTCTTATATTCTTTATTAAACAAGCGAGAGAACATTCCGCTAAATTGCTTAGTTAATTTTTTATACAGCGTTTGCCCGTCGAGTTTATACAAATCTTCGTCAAACTCTTTTTCGAGCGCGGATTTTTTGCGGAGTATTTCCTTTGCCAACGCTTGCAGTTTTTTCACCGTTTCCTGCGTTTTTTGCAAGTTTTGCGCATTCAATACGATAGGCGTGATAAACTCGCTCCCTTTCACGAGCGCAAAGAATTTCTCAAACGCGTGCGCTTGAGCGAGCGTTCCTATCACCGTCCCGTAGCTTTCTTGCATTTTTCCGGAAATAGCTTGCAAGGTTCTGCTAAGCTCTGCCACCGCCAAAAAGTCTGCCTTGACTTGCATTGCGGTTGCGTACGAACAATCAAGGTTGGAATAGCCGTAGAATACATTGGTATGATAATCGTAGCCGATAGACGGCAAATACGCCACGTAGCGTTCCAGTAGGTTTTGCGCCTGTTCGATATACGCCGCCCCCTTCGTTGCCAAATTCCCGACTACGAACTCCAAATCGGGCGCAAACCGACAAGCGGAAATTTCTTCGTATAAGGCGTACAGCGTTTTTTCGATTACAGGACGGATTTTATGCAATTCCGAAACGTACGCATCCAAAATCTGCTGAGCGTCTTTCGCATCTTTAATTTCCTTTTCCGCTTGCTCCGCTACTACGCTTTTAGGGAGTTTTAAGGTGTGGCAAAGCTCGTCAATGACTTGTTTTTTGCTCGCTTTATGGCTGTGTAATTCCAAACAAAATTCTTCTAACCCTACGTTTTTGAGTTTATCGTATACGACGTTGAGCGCGGCAAGCTTTTCGGATACGAACAGCACCTTTTTGCCGAGCAACAAACATTCTGCGATAATGTTCGTAATCGTTTGGCTTTTCCCCGTACCCGGCGGGCCTTGCAAGACGAAGCTTTTGCCCTGTACCGCCATTTCTATCGCTTCCGCTTGGCTGGAATCGGCATCCACCACGTTATGCAAATCGAGTAAATCCATACGGGCAGGGGGATTTTCCATAGCATTGTCTTTCCCGAACTCCCCTAACAGCGCGCGCACGCTAACGTTTTGCACGATTTTTTCGCCGTTGTCTTTTAAATCTTTATACATATTGATTTTCAAAAAAGAGAAAATCCCGATTTTACATTCACACGACACCGTCCATTTAAGCTTTGCGACAATTTCTTCCACGCGCGAAAGATACCCGTCCACCCCTTCTTCGTCGTTAAATTCAGGCAATTTCACGCCGTATTCGCTTTGCAATTTAAAAGCGAACGTGGGATTGACGATAATTTCGTCGTCGGTAATTTTAATATAATGTGGGTCAACGGTAGATTCGTTTTCAATAGTAATCGGCGCGAGCAACACGGGCGCGCGAAGAAAGGCTTCCGAAGCTTCGCTCTCTGTCCAATGGATAAACCCAAAGGCGATATACGCAATATTCACACCCGTTTCTTCTATTGCGCTACTTGCCTTTTTTCGAATATTTTTAAGCGTGGAAATCGGCTTATTCCCGTCGTTATAAACGAGTATTTGCTGTTTTTTAAGCTTACGCGCATACAGCGCAAAATACTCTTGTTTTGATAAAGCCTTGTCCGTTTGCCGAGCGGTTGCGCCGTCCAACTCGTCGTCATCTTCGTTGAGCTTGGGGTCGTACACTTCAAAGGTTGCAGCGTGTTCCAAGCGGTGAAAAAGCTCGACGAAATCGGGCGCAAGAATTTCCAAAGTACTCGTTTTCGAGTCTTTAAAGCTAATCAAATTATTGCGTTTTCCGGTATCGAGCAGGAGTTCCGCCCATTTGCCTAATTTGTCTTTGTTCATATCCGTTATCCTTTGCGTTTGTTTGCAGTTTCTATTATTATAGCATATTTCTTTACAAAAGTAAAAAGATTTAGAGCGTACTCTAAATCTTTTTATTTGTTTAACGTTTCGAGTAAAAAACTGACGGGACGAAAGCCGTCGTTGCAAGAAATAATAGCCGAATAGGGATTTTTCATCCAACCGTCGTAAAAATCCCCGCTGTTATTCAACTATATTCAACGCTCCTACATACCAATTGTCTTTCAAAATATTTGCTTTACTACATACGCCGTCTTCAGATAAATCCGTTGTCCTCCCTTCATTCAACAAATTTTCAGCTAACGATATAAACTTTTTCGTAGCATTTTCAGCATTCCATTCCTCAATAATAGTTTGATACGCTTGTAACCCCATCTTTTTACGCTTCTCTTGATTGTCAAATAAAAATTTGACCTTCAAATATAAGTCATCGATATTTCCATCCTGATAGATCAATCCGTTGTCCTCATCTTTGATTAAGAAGGGAACCGAACCGATGGCGTGACTTGCAACTACCGCACAGGCTGAATTCATTGCCTCATTCAAAACTGCCCCCCAACCTTCATTTCGGTCTGAAGTAAATAGGTATATTTCACTTTGCTCCATATGCATTCTAACCTGCTCAGGCGTCATTGAACCAAGCATCTTTACCAACCGCTCAAGCCCTGCATCCAAAATTATATTTTTAAGAGATTGTTCTAACGGACCGGTACCTATTATCGTTAATTCAAAATCATAACCATCTTTTTTCAATCGTTTTGCCACTTCAATAGCAGTCTCAGGATGTTTCCAATCTATAAATCGTGCAACCCATATAATTGAATGAGATTTTTTACTTTTAAGTAAGCCTTCAACGTTATCATATTTTTTTGCGGCAGGGAAATATCCCCATTTATAGCACCTATTTTTAAATAATCCGAATTTAGCATAATCGGCATACGTATACGCACTCGCACATAACATATAAATTTGTTTTGAAGGCAAATTTTTTTGTTTCCATTTAATAAGACGGGGAATAAATTTCCACAACTCCAGCCCCCGTTTCAGTGGTCTTTCAGAATATCTAAAAATTATTTTTTTCTTTTTTTTCCTTGCCGAAATCAAATATTCGGGAGCCGAACCGACAATCACCACGTCTGCGCTGTTTATGATTTCTAAACATTCGTTGAATTCGCTTTGAAATTGTTGAGAAGAAATTACATACGAAGGGTATACATCCATTCCCCATCCCAAATTTTTTCGCTCTTTCGTCATTTCTTCTGTCTCCAAAAATTTATACCCTTCTCCAAATTCGGCGAAAAAACTATCCGATACAGGTTTTTGATGATGATTAAAGAAATTGGAAATAAAAACAACCGATTCAATCTTTTTTTCTTTCATACAATGTCACATATCCTATAAAACAATCATTTGCGTTAAATATTTGAGCACGTTTACGACAATCTTGTGCTTGGATAAATTTTTCTGTCCGTATACGTATAATGTCGTTCATTAAGCCTGCAAGATCGTCTTTTTCCACGACCGAACCACAAGTTTTGTCGATAATCTCCGGGCTACCTCCGGTTTTAAACGTAACGATCGGCGTTCCGCAAGCTAACGCTTCGATATTCACAGTAGGGAAATTCTCTTCTCTCGTCGGATTTACGAACAGATCCGCCGCCGTATAGATTTCTGCAAGCTCCTTTTGATTTTGCGTTCGGTGAATGGAAATAATATTTTTCGGTAAAATTTTATCGATTTTTTCATTTGTACCAACGAGGACGATCTGATACTCTTCGCCCAAACGTTTCGCCAACTCAATAAATACGTCTATTCCTTTTCGTTTTGACCAATCGAAAGCAACGCCCAAAAGGACATATTTACTCTCTATTCCATACCTTTCCCTGAAATTACTTTCTGTCGGTTTGAACACGTCCAAATCGATTCCGTTATTGATTACCTTAACAGGATAATCTCTTAAAAATGATTGTTTTACTAATCCAGCCAACCACTTCGAAGGAGTGATGATCGTTAAGTCTAGGCCCTGAAACAATTCTTGTTTCTTTTTATATAATTTTTGGCTTCTATCAAAAAACCAACTAAATTGTTTTTTTTGAATGCAATTTTCACAACCTGTCTCCCATTTATTGCATTCGCTCATATCAAAATGCGGACAATATGCCGTGAACGCCCAACAATCGTGGAAAG
>CAJGCN010000012.1 GCA_904501815.1 uncultured Clostridia bacterium | reverse complement strand
TGCCAAGATATGCCGGCGTAAAACCTTCTAAGATGGTTTCCGTCGTGAGTGTTTGGCAAAGATGATAGATACTCCCCAAAGCATGGCACCCCATCGCCATGGTAATACTTTGAAGAAATAAAGGCTTGCCTTTTTTGAAAAAATTTCTAAGCCCGTATATAAAAGAGAATAATGTCGCCGATAAGGGAACAAGTTCTGCTATCCACATTCAAATAAGGTCTATCTTCTCCAATTTATACCCTCCTTTAGATGATATTTCCTGATTACTCAGGTCTTTTTTTGACAATATTCCAATATAAAAATATTTGAACATAATAAATATACTATCCGTCGCGTTACAAAAGCGTTACAAAATAAAACATGCAAGAAAAAATTTCCCTGTTTTTTGTTTTTTTATTAAATCCACTTATAACGGTTTTAACCTGAGAGCTGACTATAATTTCAGAATACTTATCTTTGATTGCCGTTAAATTCTCCGTGTCCTTTTTAACGTCAACTTTAAGCAGTATTGAAAAAACTTTGAACCAAAATCCAACGTTTATACTTAAATAAACGCTTGATAATTTACTACTAAAATGAAAAAAAGCCGATTTTCATCGACTTCTTCACTCAAAAATTTTATTTAGTTATTTTTTATTATATACACAGTATATAATACTCATCTATAAATTACTACACATCCAAGAGTACGAAACTCCTGTTTTGCCTGCAACGTGATAGCCGTCTATATACGCCTTTTTTCCGCTACCGTCTTTTACGACCCCTTCGAGCATCGTCGCAAGTTTTTTAGACGTTTGTTCGCTCACCGTTCTGTTCTTTAAAGTCGGCGCAATTTTTTTCAATACGTAGCCGTCGTCAGCGTAGATTTCCTTGACGAGTTGGGGAGTATAATAATACCCGCCGTTGACTGCCGCCGCCGTCGCGCAGGCGAGCTGTATGCCCGACACGGCAATCGTTTGCCCAAACCCGATACGGGCAAGGTCGCAACCCCGCACCGCGCTTTCCCTTAACAAAATCCCCGTCGCTTCCCCGCCGTAGTCTATCCCCGTCGTTTTTCCAAACCCAAAAGCTGAAAGATAGTCGTAAAAGGTTTGCGTACCGAGCGAAAGCGCAATATCCGTAAAGCAGGGATTACAGCTGTTATTGAGCGCTTCTGCAAGCCGTTGGTTGGTATGTTTTCCGTTTGCGTGATTACTCCAACATTTTACCGTCGTTCCGTCTACCGAACGGGTGCGGGAGCTAGAAAAGACGTGGTTATCCGCAAAGGCTTTGGGATTGCCTTTGCTGGCTTCTTCCAAATTGGCAGCCGCCGTAATCACTTTAAAGGTTGAGCCTGGCTCGTAAATATCGCAAACGATTTTATTTCGAGAAAGGGAGTTGAGTAGCGGAATATCGTCGCGCGGGATTTCGTTTAAATCGTAGGCAGGATAATTCGCCATTGCCAAAATTTCGAAAGTATTCGGGTCAAGCACGATACACTCTGCCGAAGCCGGAGAATACGTTTGCCCCACTTTATATAAAGCGCTTTCAACGATTGCCTGTATGCCGTAATCGACGGTTAAGCGTAAATTATATCCGTCTTCCGCTTCGCGGTACGCCGCCACCGCTCCCTTTAAATCAATCCCTACTAAGTCCGTTTCATACAGCAATTCCCCGTCTTTGCCCTTTAAATACTTATCGTAGTATTTTTCTACGCCCGTAGTACCCGTATTATCGCTGGAAGTAAAGCCGAGCACCTGACAAAGGGTATCCCCTTTGGGGTAAACGCGGGCGTTATCGCGGGAATAGTACACGCCGTCCAACCCCGTTTCCGCAAGCTTTTGCACGGCGGATTTATCTATTTTTCGGGCAATCGTAAGCTCGGACGCCTTTGCGCCCGTAAGTTTTTCATAAATTTTACTCTCGTCGCGACTCAGCGTTTTTGCCAACTCGCTCGCCGTTGATTTAGGGTCTTTCACGGCGTTAGAGCGCGCGAATACCGTGTAATAGCTATCGTTTTCGACGAGTACTACGCCGTTTCTATCGGTGATTGAACCACGCTTGGCTACGACGGGGATTTCTCTCGTCCATTGGTCGAGCGCACGGCAGACGAGTTCTTCCTGCCATACGATTTGCACGTAGAAAAAACGAGCCGTTAAAAGACAAAAAAGAAAGGTTATCGCCACGACTATGGCAAATAACCTCTTTCGTAAAACCGATATTGAAAATTCTTGTTGACGTTTGATAAGGCAAGCTCCCGTTAAAAAATTTTTAACCTATCTGCACCATTCCGTTTTCTTGGATAAACGCCCGAATGGTGTCTTCGTTCGTTGCTTGTTGAATTCTCTTTTGGATTTCTTGGTTCTTTTCTTCGAGCTGTTGACGTTTTTGTTCTAATTTTTCTACCCGAATTCTTTTTTGCGTAATCACGTAGGAATTGATAGCGATTACCGTTAAAAGCGCCACCACTACGCAAGCAAAAGCAACGAGCACTTTTTTCGCCAACGCGCTCAGGCTGTATTGCGCTACCCTTTCTACCGCAACCGTCGGTTCAACCACCGCTACGGGCATAGGCTGTACGGGGGGTGCGTATACGGGCGCAGTAGGCACGCTACGCTCCATAGCGCGGTCAAGCGCTTCGGGCGTGAAAATCGCGTAGTCTTCTTCTCTTCTCGTATATTCCGTCACGCTCGGCGTTTGTTCGCTAGTGCGAGGCGCGGGGCGTTCGGGCGCAAGGACGGAAGCGCGCGGTTGCGCTTGGGACTCTTGTTCGAATTGAGCAAACTGATCGGCTTCGACGTTGCGCAATCTTTCATAGCGTTCTTTAATTTGTGCGTTATGTAATGCCGCCGCTTGGTCGCGAACGGCAGTATTTACTGCAGGTTTGTCTAATACCGTGTTCATCTGTGTTGCTCCTTTTCGTTTTTCTCTTGATTTCCCACTTATTTCGTTGCGTAGTCCGTTAAATCTTTTCCGCGATACGCAGTTTTGCGCATTTACTGCGCGAATTTTCCCTTAATTCTTCTTCGCTCGCCGTAATCGGTTTGCGGTTGATAATCTCGATTTCCTGTTTTTTTCCGCATACGCAAACGGGAAAACTCGGCGGACAGGTGCAAGGCGATTGCAACTCCCGAAAGGCTTCTTTCACAATTCTGTCTTCCAAAGATTGAAAGGTCAAAATTGCAATTCTGCCCCCTTTTTTCAGTCTTCTCGTAAGCGATATAACGAGTTCGTATAGCCCGTCAAGCTCGCCGTTTACTTCCACGCGGAGCGCTTGAAAGCTCTTTCGTTCGCAAGGCGCGCCGTAGCGGAATTTCGCGGGAATACTCTTTTGAATAATTTCGGCAAATTCTCCCGACGTTTTCAAAGGCTTTTCCGCTCTCGCTTTCACAACGTTGCGGGCAATTTGCTTTGCAAAGGTTTCTTCGCCGTACGTTTTTAAAATTTTTGCTATTCTTTCTTCCGAATAGGTGTTTAAAACGATTTCCGCCGTAAGCGGTGCCGTTTGGTCCATTCTCATATCCAACGGCGCAGACGCCATACGGTAGGAAAATCCGCGTTCTTCGTCGTCGATTTGATGAGAAGAGATGCCAAAATCTAAAAGCGCGCCGTCGATTTTCTCCACTCCCGCTTCTGAAAACACCCGTTCAAATTCTTTATAGTTGGATTTATAAATAGTAAACCGACCTTCAAACGGCTGTAATCTTGCGCTCGCCGCTTGAATAGCTTCGTCGTCGAGATCGGTTGCAATCAATCTGCCGTTCGGCGCGGTTCTTTTTAAAATCTCGTAGGAATGACCGCCACCGCCGACCGTGCCGTCGAAGTATACGCCGCCCGCTTTTAAAGCCAAACCCTGCATACACTCTTCGAGCATAACCGGTTTATGCGAAAACTCCAACATTCGTTAAATCCCCAGCTTCTTAAATTCTTCGTCGTAGTCGGTATCGGAAAGATACGCGTTATATTTTTCTGCCGACCAAATCTCCAAACGCTTACCCCGTCCTATCGTGATAATATCTTTTTTGATACCTGCAATTTCACGCAGACGAGAAGGCAACACTACTCTGCCTTGCGCGTCTTCTTCCGCCGTGTAGATACTTCCCAAGAACAACAGGGACGCTTTGGAAGCTTCCCCCATTTTTTCGTTAGAAAGTTCTTCAATCGTTTCTTCCAAGACTTCTTCGGGGAATACGTATACGCAACCGTTTAACCCGCGCGCGAAACTATAACTCTTTTCGCCGTGTTCGCCCGTCAAGCCCTTTTTGAATTTCGCAGGGATACGCAAACGGTTCTTATCGTCTAATTGATGCTCGAACATTCCGCAAAAAAGCGCCGCCATTTCCGTTCCCTCCTTGTTCTTCTTTGGACGGTATCTTTTCAATACCCCCAGCCTTTTTTGTGAGCTTATTATTATTATACAACCACTTTTAACCATTGTCAAGGATTTTTTGTAAAATTTTTCATATTTTTTTTGATTTTTTGGGATTTTTACCCCATTTTTCGAAAAAACGCTTCAATTTTTTATAGAAACGAACATTTGTTTGTATATTTTTACATTTTTCGTCTTACCGCTTCCGAGAAAGAAGATACGGAAAAAACGAAGTTTTTGCGCGAAAATACGGCGTTTTTTTGCTTTTTGTTTGCTTTTATAAACGCAAACGGGCGCAAGTGGTCGCCCTTCCCAAAAAACACGGCTTAGTGGTTGCCCGTCCCTATTTTTTCCTTGCGGTTCTTCTTTTTTTATCAAAAGCGAACACAAACGGCGGGCAATCCCGTCGTTTCCGTCGTAGCAAGGACAGCCGTAAAATTCTTCTATGCGTTTTTTCAAAAAGATATAATGCGTACAACCGAGCACGACGGCGGTCGGCTTACCGCGCGGAAGATATTCGGATAAGCAAAAATCAAGCGCAGGGAAATGCGCCTCTATTGCCCCCGCCAACCCGTCGCAAGAAAAGGGCAAAATTTCCGTTTCCCTTTCTTTTTCGCGTGCGCGCGCGCATAATTTTTTATATCGTACGCTTTCGTAGGTGGCGCGGGTGGATAAAATAAATATTTTTCCGCCCTTACAAGCCGTAGGAAGCACGTACGGCTCTGCGCCGACGATAGGAAAGGAATATTCCTTTCTTAGCTTTTCCACCGCCACCGCCGTTGCCGTATTGCAAGCGATTACCACCGCCTGCGCTTTTAATGAAAGAAAAATATCAAACGCCTGTTTGACGAAACGGTAAATCTCGTCTTCCGTACGATTACCGTAGGGCGCACGGGCGTTGTCGCCGTAGTAATAAAAAACGCCTTTTGGGAAATACCGTAAGCACGACGATAGGACGGTCAAGCCCCCCGCCCCGCTGTCAAAAAAGGCAATTCCGCCTTTGGGAAGGTTCATTTTCTGCCTCCGAATGGAAAATTTTTTAAATTTTTACGCTTTTTCGTATTTTTACACCGAAAAACAGTTTACTTTCCTATAAATTTATGTTAAAATAATCTACGCAATAACGAAATCAAGAAAATATGGAAACACAAGGAGATCATTATGCCTAATATTAAATCCGCAAAGAAAAGAGTTTTGGTTATCGAAAAGAAGACCATGCAAAACAAAGCTGTAAAGTCCGCGCTTAAAACGCAAATCAAGAAGTTCCTTGAAGCAGTCAACGCAGGAAACAAGGAAGAAGCTACTAAGCTTTTCCCCGAAACCGTTTCCGCTATCGACAGCGCAGCGACGAAAGGCGTTATTCACAAGAACAACGCAAACAACAGAAAAGCGAAGCTTGCAAAGAAACTCAGCGCTTTAAACTAAGCGAATAATATTCCGCAATATTATAGATATGAGGGTCTGCCAATCGGTAGACCCCTTTTTTCGTGTTTTGAAAATTTTTTCTTTTCTCCCCTTTCGGGAGATTTTTTTGTTTAACTACACAAAATATATAAAAATACCCTTGCAAACGATTGACAAACGATTATATTTACAATATAATATTTCTCGTCGGGTTTATTTTTACTAAACTTTAAGTTTATTTTTAACAAACCCGAGAAGAGAGTTAAAAAAACGGTGGAGAAACGCGCAGATGGATTTGGGTAAAAAGATAAAAGAAATGCGAAATCGGACGGGCTTAACGCAAGGCGAGCTCGCCGACCGTTGCGAACTGACCAAAGGCTACATATCTCAGCTTGAAAACAATTTAAACAGCCCGTCGATTGCAACTTTGACTGATATTCTTTCGGCGCTCGGAAGCAATTTATCCGATTTCTTCCAAGAAGAAAAGCAAGAAAAGGTCGTCTTTTCCAAAGAAGAATTTATCGAAAAAAATTCAGACGGCGTACTTTTTAATTGGTTGGTGCCTAACGCGCAAAAGAATATGCTCGAACCCGTTTTGGTTGAACTATGCGAAGGGATTTCCACTTCCTTAGACGTACCGCACGAAGGCGAAGAATTCGGGTTTGTTTTGGAAGGAAAAATCGCGGTTGCGCTTGGCGGGAAATCACACGTTTGCAAAAAGGGCGAAGCCTTTTATTACTCGGCGGACAAGCCCCACCAAATTTCAAATAAAGGCAAAAACAAAGCGAAATTCTTATGGATTTCCACACCGCCTAACTTTTAATACGGGAGAATACTTACTATGGATAAAAACAAAACGAAAATTATAGAACTTATCGACGTTTGCAAAGACTTCGACGGCGTATCCGTCGTTGAAAATATGAATTTATACGTGCGCAAGGGTGAATTTATCACCTTGCTCGGTCCTTCGGGTTGCGGAAAAACCACCACCTTGCGCATGATTGCGGGCTTTGAAATGCCTACGGGCGGGAAAATTTTGTTGAACGGTCAAGACATCAGCACTCTCCCCCCCAACAAACGCCCCGTCAATACGGTATTTCAAAAATACGCGCTCTTTCCGCATCTCAACGTATTTGAAAACGTAGCGTTCGGCTTAAAGCTCCAACGCATTGAAAAAACGTATACCGACAAAAAAGGCAAGACGAAAACCAAGCTCGAAAAACTCCCTGACGACGTGATTGCGGAAAAGGTGAAAAACGCACTCGAAATCGTTGACTTAACGGGCTTTGAAAAGCGTAGCGTATCTACCCTTTCGGGCGGACAACAACAGCGTATTGCTATTGCCCGCGCTATCGTGAACGAACCTGAAATTTTATTACTCGACGAACCTCTCGGCGCGCTCGATTTAAAAATGAGAAAGGAAATGCAACTCGAACTCAAAGCTATGCACAAACGCTTGGGCATCACCTTTATCTACGTCACGCACGACCAAGAAGAAGCGCTTACTATGTCGGATACTATCGTCGTAATGTCGGACGGATCTATCCAACAAATCGGTACGCCCGAAATGATTTACAACGAACCCAAAAACACCTTCGTTGCGGACTTTATCGGAGAAAGCAATATTTTCTCTGGCGTAATGGCGAAAGACTTTGAAGTGCGTTTTTGCGGGAAGGCGTTCGTTTGCTTAGACAAAGATTTCGAACCGAACGAGCCCGTCGACGTGGTCGTTCGCCCCGAAGACGTAAAAATCACTTCCCCTGCCGACGGACAGTTGAAAGGGAAAGTGACTTCGGTTATTTTCAAGGGTATTCACTATCAGATTTTAGTACAATGCGGTCGCTACGAAATTGAAATTCAAAGCACATCCGCGCCAAACGTCGGGGATACGGTTGGACTTACGGTACAGCCCGACGGCATACACGTTATGAAAAAGAAATTCCGTGTGAACAAGTTCTCGGGCGTGATTACCAAGCGCAATACCGTTGAATTCGGCGACGGCGAATTTGAATGTGACGTCACGCAGTTGTATCCCGGAAGCCGTTTAGACGAAGAAGGCTATTTAATCACCGCAAAAGGCGAAAAACTCGATTTGACGGATACCGAAGTCAACGTGGAAGTCGGCTTACACGATATCACCATGAGCGACAACGAAGACGAAGGCGGTGCGCAAGGCCATATTATTTCCTTAATTTATAAGAGCGAATACTACCGTTATATCGTGCGCACGGAAAACGAAGAAGACTACGTTCTCGCTTGCGAAGACTTATGGAACGAAAACGACCGCGTAAGCTTGATTATTCCGAAAGATAAAATTAAGCTTACCTTGAAAGTGGCGGAGGGCAAGAAAGTATGACGAAAGCACGCCCCCATTTTTCACGGAAATTACTCGCAATCCCCTACGCGGTGTTTTTAGCAATTTTCGTAATCGCTCCCCTTTTGATTATCGTATACTACGCGTTCACGGATGCAGACGGCGGGTTTACGTTTAAAAATATCGCAACCTTTTTCAGCGGGTCGGGTAGCGATTCCTTTTTCGCGTCCGCACAATTTAAAACGATACTGCAAAGCTTGTTTATTTCGTTTATGAGTACGTTGCTGTGTCTTTTGATTTCCTATCCCGTTGCGTATATTATCGCAAACTGTAAATTAAAAAATAAAACTTGGCTGTTAATGCTCTTTATCGTGCCTACTTGGGTAAATTTCGTGCTTCGCATTAACGCGCTTAAAGAGCTTTTGGAATGGATAGGCATTTATAATAAATCCAACGGCTGGAATTTATTCAATACTATACTCGGTATGGTTTACGACTTTTTACCGTTTATGATTTTACCCATTTATACGACGATTATCAAAATCGACAAGAGCTATTTGGAAGCGGCGCGAGATCTTGGCGCAAGCGGTGCGAAGTCTTTCGTAAAAATCACCCTTCCCCTTTCGAAAGCGGGGATTATGAGCGGGGTGTCAATGGTGTTTTTGCCGTCTATGACGAACTACGTCGTATCCAATTATATGACGTTCAACCACACGAAAATTATCGGGTCGTTTATCGACGAATGTTTTAAAAACGACCTTTGGAATATGGGGTCGGTGACGGCGCTGTTATTGCTTACGCTTATGTTCTTGATGACTTGGGCTACGGGTGGCTTTAACGCCCAAGAAGATGCGAACAGAAGGGGGACTTCGTTATGGTAAAAGTAAAAACTTCTTTAAAATGGCTGTTTATCGGACTGATCATTCTTTTCATTTACGCCCCTATTTTGTTGCTCACGATATACAGTTTTAATAAATCCGAACTGATTACGAGCTGGGAAGGGTTCAGCTGGGACCATTGGAAATACTTTTTCGATATGGACAACCAACCCCTGCCTATCGTTTTGCAAACGCTGTTGCTGGCGGTCGTCGTCGCAACCTTATCCACCCTTTTAGGTACGGTCGGCGCAATCGGGATTTTCTATTCCAAAAAACGCTCTTCGTCGGTGCTGAGCGGGATTAACCAAATCCCCGTCATTAACGCTGAAGTCGTGACGGCAATTTCGTTCGCCTTTTTAGTCGTGGCGTTGAATATCCCGAAATCTACGTATATCCCGCTCGTCGTCGGGCAAATGGTGCTTTGTACGCCGTTCGTCGTATTGTCGGTTATTCCCAAGCTCAAACAAATGGACAATAATTTATACGAAGCCGCGCTCGATCTCGGCGCGTCGCCTACGAAAGCTTTGTTTTCGGTGGTCATTCCGCAAATTATGCCGGGTATTCTCGCAGGCTTTATGCTTTCCATCACCCTTTCTCTCGACGATTACATTATCGCCGCCTACACGAAACCGAATACCTTCCAAACGATTAGCACGCACATCTACGGGCTTGCAAAAGGCGGCACGGTAAACACGATAAAATCGTCTTACTGGGCGTTCACGGCAATTATCTTCTTTTTAATCGTGCTTGCCGTCGTGATTATGAATATTCGCGCGCATAAAAAAGGAGGGAAAAAGCAATGAAAAAGCCTTTACTTTTCGGTTTAGTGGCAGCAATCGCCGCAACGGGTACGATAACCGTAATCGCTACGCAAGACGACCGTCCCGTATTAAAGGTTGCTAACTGGGCGGAATATATCGATATGGGCGACGACGAAACCACCAAAGCGTTGTATTTGGAATTTGAAGAGTGGTACAAAGAGCAAACGGGCAAAGAAATCCGCGTGGAATACTGTATTGCCGACGATAACGAAACGCTGTATAATATGATTAAAATGGGCGACCATTTCGATCTCGTTTGCCCGTCGGAATATATGATTATGAAGCTTGCCGCCGAAGGACGGTTGCAAAAGCTCCCCCTTTCTTTTTTCGATACGAGCGTGGAAACCAACTACTATGCAAAATACGTATCCCCCTACATTTCGCATACCTTTGAAAACAACTCTATCAAAGGCTCGTCGTGGAGCGAATACGCGGCGGGATATATGTGGGGAACGACGGGGTTCGTGTATAACCCTAAGCTTGTAAACGAAGAAGATATGACGAGCTGGAACGTGTTTACCAACCCCGCTTATAAGAAGAAAACGACGGCGAAAAACAACGTTCGCGACACTTATTTCGTGGGGCTTGCAATGTATTACGAAGAGCAATTAAAAGCCTTAAAAACGCAGTATACGAGCGGACTGTTGGCGTACGGCGATTATCAAAAAGAACTTTCTCGGCTGATGAACGACACCGACGAAAAGACGATGAATAACGTTAAAAAAGAGTTAAAATCAATCACCGACAATCTCTACGGCTTTGAAACGGACGAAGGCAAAAACGATATGATTGCAGGTAAAATCACCGTCAATTATCAATGGAGCGGAGATGCCGTATACATTATGGACGAAGCGCAAGGCTTATACGAAGAAGAGCCGATTGACAACCCCGTATTTTTAAATTACGCAATCCCCGAAACCGTTTCCAACCTTTGGTTTGACGGTTGGGTTATCCCGAAAGATTGCAAGAACGTGGAAGCGGCGACTATGTTTATTAACTTCCTGTCTATGCCTGAAAACGCCGTGAGAAATATGGATTATATCGGATATACGAGCTGTATTGCAGGCGACACGGTGTTTGAATGGTTCGTCGAAAAACAAGCGCAGTTTATCGAAGAAGGCAAGAAAACGATTGAATACGACCTTTCCTATTATTTTGGTGATGGCTACGTATTGACTGCCGCCGAAGAACAGTTAAAACGTCAATTATTCGCGCAATACCCCGACGAAGAAACCCTTTCTCGGTGCGTAGCAATGCAGTATTTTGACCGCGACGCCAACACCCGCGCCAACCTTATGTGGAGCGACATTACCTTCTTTTAATCCTTTTTAAAAAAAAATAAACCGCCGATTAAGCAAACGCTTTGGTCGGCGGTTTTCGTTTATTTTTTAAATTTTTTTGATTTTTTGCGGAACGATCATATTGATTTTTTTCGGCACGACTTCTATGCGCAAGTTTCCCGTACTCCCCTTTTCGCCGTCAACGTTCCAAACCACGTCGTCCCCGACTTGGATATCAAAGTGCGAGCCTTCCAAACTCACGAGATTTTTGGCTTTGCGTTTCCAACCGAATAAGAATAAGCCTATTACGGCGAAAAACGCGCCGATTTTTTGGAAAAAGCCGGGATTGCTTTTTTGCGGAACGATTGCCACTTCGATTTTTCCATCTTGAAGGCTTGCGAATTTATTCACTCTAAATCCCGCTACGTATCGGCTGTTCATCACGGTAATCAATACGCTGTGGGTGTGTTTGCCGATTTCTTCGTTTCCGCAATTCACGTCAAAATTTTGAAAATGCAAATTCTTTTTCGCGCCTTCCAAAAAATAGGCTATCTTTCCCACGTGATTTTTTTGTTCTTGGGGAGTAGTGTAGCTCGCGCCTGTAAACGCACCTGCAGCAACTACGTACATAGCGTAGCCATCGTTGACTTTCATGCAGTCAAGCAATTCGTTTCTGCCCGTTTGAATGATTTTCAATGCCTTTTTTATGTTTTTCGGAATTTTTAACGTATGCGCAATATCGTTTACCGTTCCGCTTGGAATATAGCCGAGTTCAGGCAAATTATTCAAAGGCGCAATCCCTTGCACCACTTCGTTAAACGACCCGTCGCCACCCGCAAACACGATAGCGTCGTATTGCCCTACGGCTTCTTTTGCCGCGCGCGACATATCTCCCGCGCATTTGGTCGCATAGACGTCTACTTGGGAATATTTCTTTTTCAGCCCGTCCACAATCAAGTCAAGCTTTTTTGCAATTTTCCCCTTTCCGCTAACGGGGTTATAAATAAAAATACAGTTCATTCTATCTTCTCTTTCGTCGCACGAACGCTTTTCTGCTTATTTTTTCTTATAGATATTGTAATATAATTTTCCATTTTTGTCAATCAATTAAACAGTAGATTATCCCTTTTGTTATCGTACTATGACAGACAATATAGCTACGCGTGATAGAAAATCTTTTATTTTCGGGCTATTATGCCACGCATAAAACCTACGCTTGACATAATACCCTTCTTTCTACGCTTAATTTTTCTTTGATACGCCTAAGCGAACATAAAGCTCAGTTCTTTCCCGTTCAGGATAGGTAAGCACTTGATATACGACGAAACAGCCTACGAGCGAACAAACGCAAAGCATTGTAAGCGCAGTCGGCAAATCGATTAACGAGCCATAGCCAAGCCCAAGCTCAGCGGTAAAGAGCAAACCGCAACAGTTATAAACAGCGTGAACGAGCGCAGGGATAAGTATGTTTTTGCTTTTTAAAAACGCATACGCAAACAATCCACCCGTGAGAATTGAATAGCACGCTTGCAAAAGCGTTGCCCCTACGCTTGCGCCTGTAAATAGATTTAATAAATGCATCAATCCGAAAATCAAGGAAGAAAGCATGTAGCTTTTTAAAAGCCCTTTTTTGTCCTTAGAAAAGCATTCCGTAAGCACGCCGAACAAGATACCGCGAAAGAGTATTTCTTCGAATAAGCCCACGAATAAGCAATATACGGCAAAGCCAAAAAAGGCAAGCGGTTGCGCGTATTTAAGCTCTAATTTCCCGGCAAAATACGATGCAAACGGGAAATTATCGATTGCTATCAGCAAGCAAGGCAACAAGCAGAAAAGCTTTTGCGGACGGAAAAAGAGCTTATAACCGCAAGTACGGGCTAAAAGCAAAACGGAAAGCGTTGCAAACGGCAAAGGAAGGATATTTTGCAATAGCTTATTATAAATTGTTTGCTTAAACGGCGAAATCGATACAAACTCAAAAATAGCCGTTAAAAGGCACGACAGTATAATCGCCGTAATCATTATCGTTCGTTTTCGTTTTGATGAATTTTGCATATCTGCCGCTCCTTATTCTTTCCTTTGCGGTATAAGCAAAAACAGCTTATCCAAACGGATAAGCTGTTTTTTATTTAGGTTAATTGTTTCGTCCGTTCAGCTAAAATTATTTAAGAATTTTAGAGATAACACCGGAACCAACCGTTCTACCGCCTTCACGGATAGCGAAACGGAGACCTTCTTCAAGCGCAACGGGCTTGATGAGAACGACTTTCATGTTGATGTTGTCGCCAGGCATAACCATTTCAACGCCTTCGGGAAGCTCGATAGCACCCGTCACGTCCGTCGTTCTTACGAAGAATTGAGGTCTGTAGTGGTTGAAGAATGCCGTATGACGACCACCTTCGTCCTTCGTCAAAACGTATACTTGAGCTTCGAATTCCGTACCGGTAGCAACCGAACCGGGCTTCGCGATAACTTGACCCTTTTGGATATCCGTTCTGTTGATACCACGAAGAAGCGCACCAACGTTGTCGCCTGCTTGCGCTTCGTCAAGCATCTTGTGGAACATTTCAAGACCGGTAAGAACCGTACCAACGGGCTTTTCGATCAAACCAACGATTTCAGCGGGTTCACCAACGCGAGCCACACCTCTTTCAACACGGCCGGTAGCAACCGTACCACGACCAGAAATCGTGAATACGTCTTCTACGGGAAGAAGGAAAGGCTTGGAATCTTCACGAGCGGGCGTAGGGATATAGCTGTCAACTGCATCCATAAGTTCAAGAATAGGAGCAACAGCGGGGTCTGCGATAATTTCATCAGCAGGCTTATCCGAGCTTGCAACTTCCAAAGCTTTCAAAGCGGAACCACGAATGATCGGGGTGTCGTCGCCAGGGAAATCGTAGGAAGAGAGCAAGTCTCTGATGTCCATATCAACGAGATCAAGAAGTTCGGGATCGTCAACAAGGTCGGTCTTGTTCATGAATACAACGATATAGGGAACGCCTACCTGACGAGCGAGCAAGATGTGTTCGCGGGTCTGGGGCATAGGACCGTCGGTCGCTGCGCAAACAAGGATCGCGCCGTCCATTTGAGCAGCACCGGTGATCATGTTCTTAACGTAGTCAGCGTGACCCGGGCAGTCAACGTGTGCATAGTGACGGGAATCCGTTTGATATTCAACGTGAGCGGTATTGATTGTAATACCACGTGCTCTTTCTTCGGGCGCTTTGTCGATTTCGTCATACTTCATCTTTTGTGCGCCACCGCGTGCAGCCATAACCATCGTGATAGCTGCGGTCAAAGTCGTTTTACCGTGGTCAACGTGGCCGATAGTACCAATGTTAACGTGGGGTTTGCTTCTGTCAAATTTAGCTTTTGCCATAATTAAATCCTCCGATTTTTCTATAATTTTTTTTATTTTTTTTGATAACCTGTCCAAAATCGGACGCAGCTACCTATCATTTCTATAAATGCTTTCGGCGTTTTGCCGTATCCATAAATGGACATATCTATTATAGCTTAAATTTTTGAAATAAGCAATCGTTTGAAGGCATTTTCTTCAAATTTTTTTCAAATTTCCCGTTCTTTCCCGCCTTTTTCAGCGGGATAGAACGATTTAAGCCGTTTTATTGAAAAACTTAGTCTTTCTTACCGCGTTTTTCAACGATTTCCTTCGAAATGCTCGAAGGTACTTCACTATAATGGTCAAACTGCATCGTGAACTGTCCGCGTCCTTGCGTTCTCGAACGAAGTTCCGTTGCGTAGCCGAACATTTCGGAAAGCGGAATTTCCGCGTCGATAATCTTCGCGCCGTTGCGATCGTCCGTGCCGAGAATCGTACCGCGACGACCGGACACGTTGCCCATAAGGTCGCCGAAATAGTCTTCGGGCGTAATGATTTGTACTTTCATAATCGGCTCTAACAAAACGGGGTTCGCTTTTTCTACGCCGTTCTTAAAGCCCATTGAACCTGCAATCTTGAACGCCATTTCGGACGAGTCGACTTCGTGATACGAACCGTCGTATACTTCAATCTTAAAGTCAACGATTTCGTAGCCAGCAAGGAAGCCGTTCTTCGCAGCTTCTTGGATACCCTTGTCGATTGCGGGAATATATTCTTTAGGAATAGAACCGCCAACCGTCGTATCTTCAAACGCATAGCCTGCGCCGGGTTCTTGCGGGGATAAACGAAGTTTACAATGACCGTATTGACCTTTACCGCCCGATTGACGTTTATACATACCTTCACATTCCACAGCCTTGCGAATAGTTTCTCTATAAGCAACCTGCGGTGCGCCGACGTTTGCTTCGACTTTGAATTCGCGCAAAAGTCTGTCGACGATAATATCAAGGTGCAATTCGCCCATACCTGCGATAATCGTTTGACCGGTTTCTTGGTCGGTATACGTTTTGAACGTAGGGTCTTCTTCCGCGAGCTTGATAAGCGCCATTGTCATTTTTTCTTGACCTGCCTTCGTCTTGGGTTCAAGGGAAAGCTGGATAACGGGTTCAGGGAACACCATCTTTTCAAGAATAATCGGGTGCTTTTCGTCGCAGAGCGTGTCGCCCGTCGTGGTGTATTTCAAACCAACGATTGCGCAGATATCCCCCGAGCAAATTTCGGAAATATCCTTTCTTTCGTTGGAGTGCATTTGTACCAAACGACCAACTCTTTCTTTCTTTTCCTTCGTGGAGTTATACACGTAAGAACCTGCCGACAATACGCCCGAATACGCTCTGAAATACGCAAGCGAGCCAACGAACGGGTCGGTTGCAATCTTGAACGCAAGACCGGAGAAATATTCGTCGTCGGAAGTTTTTCTTTCTTCTTCTTCGCCCGTGTCGGGGTTCGTACCTTTAACGTGCGCTACGTCCAAAGGACTGGGAAGGAAGTTGATAACCGCGTCGAGAAGGAATTGAACGCCTTTGTTCTTATAGGAAGAACCGCAAAGCATAGGGATTGCTTCCATATTTAAACAACGTACGCGTAAGCCTTGAATAATTTCTTCTGCGGACAAATCGCCGTTTTCGAAATATTTTTCCATGAGTTCGTCGCTTGCGGATGCTGCTTCTTCTACGAGCTTCGCTCTGTATTCGTTAACAGTATCCATCATGTCTGCGGGAATAGGTTCTTTACGGAAATCTTTACCGAGGTCATCATAGTAAACTTCGGCTTCCATTCTGATAAGGTCGACGATACCTCTGAACGTATCTTCTTTACCGATAGGCAATTCGATAGGAACAGGGTTAGCGCCAAGTCTTTCACGGATCATGTTTTCAACACGGAAATAGTCCGCGCCGTTAATGTCCATCTTATTAACGTATGCGATACGAGGAACTTTATAGTTATCTGCCTGTCTCCATACGGTTTCGGACTGAGGTTCAACACCGCCCTTTGCACAGAACGTTGCAACTGCACCGTCCAATACACGGAGCGAACGTTCTACTTCTACAGTGAAGTCAACGTGACCCGGGGTATCGATGATGTTGAAACGGTGGCCTTTCCAAATACAGGTAGTAGCTGCGGACGTAATCGTAATACCACGTTCTTGCTCTTGCGCCATCCAGTCCATAACGGCAGTACCTTCGTGGGTATCACCGATCTTGTGCGTTTTACCGGTATAGAAAAGAATACGTTCGGTCGTCGTCGTTTTACCGGCGTCGATGTGCGCCATAATACCGAAGTTTCTTGTATGCAATAAATCGTACTCTCTTGCCATAATTTACCTCTATTAGAATCTGAAGTGTGCAAACGCTTTGTTTGCTTCAGCCATTCTATGCGTATCTTCTTTCTTCTTTACGGAACCACCCGTATTGTTATACGCATCCATAAGCTCTGCCGCAAGACGCTTGGACATTTCTCTTTCGCTTCTCTTTCTCGTGTTGATTACGAGCCAACGGATAGCGAGCGTTTGACGTCTTTCAGGTCTAATTTCGATAGGAACCTGATAGTTAGCACCACCCACACGGCGAGCTTTTACTTCAACTACAGGCATAACGTTTTCCATTGCCTGCTTAAAAATTTCCATGGGATCCATATTAAGTTTTTCACCCATGATA
>CAJGCN010000011.1 GCA_904501815.1 uncultured Clostridia bacterium | reverse complement strand
GGGATAATCCCCTTGCGGATTGTAAAGGCAGAGCCTTTACGCCCCTTTGGCAAAAGTCGCCGTTAGGCGAAATAGAGTACTCTTAATAGGAAAACGTAGTTTTCCGCTCTCGTGGCTTTGCCACGCAATCGCCCAAAGGGCGAAAATAACGCAACCTATCGGTTGCTTAATTAAGTCCGATAATGCGGGGCGTTGCCCCTGCACCCCTCAAGGGGCAATGCCCCTTGACCCTTAATAGGGAGTTTCTGGTCTTCCTATTAAAAGGATTCTCCCCTTGACCCTTATTATGGGTTTCGTTAAAGCAAAACTCTTTTGTTTGAACGGAGTAAGTTTTGGGTAATAATAAATATATGGAAAAGATTATGGATAAAGAATTATTAAGAACGAACGTTTTACCGATTATCGCGCTTCGCGGGAAAATTGCGTTTCCGCACGTTTCCATGTCGTTTGAAGTGGGTCGGTCTATCACTTTAAAAGCCGTAGAGCGCGCTTCCGCAACGACGGACCGCACGCTTTTTATCTGCACGCAGAAAATTACGGAAAAAGACGAAATTACTCCCGACGATTTATACCAAGTCGGTTGCGTTTCAAAAATCAAACAAATCTCTCAGCTTCCAGGCGGGATTGTGCGCGTGTCCGTCGAAGGACTTTACCGCGCTAAGCTCCGCACGTGGTCCTTTGAAGAAGGGTGCTTTCACGGCGTCGTCGACGAAATGGCTACCGTACGGGGGGAAGAAATGTGGGAAGACGCGTATCTTCGCACGGCTAAGGAGCTTGTGAAAGACGTGCTGTTGAACGACGGGAAAATCACGAAAGAAATTTACGCGAAATACGAACACGTGCAAGACCCCGACGAGTATATTAACTGTATTTTAGCCATAATGCGGGTAAAAACGGAAATCAAACAACAGATTTTAGAAGAACGCAGAACGATTGAACGGTTAAAACATTTCGAGAAGTGTTTGAACGACGAACTGGAAATTTCTAAAATCGAAAAGAAAATTTCTACCGCCGTACGCAAAAATATTGATAAATCGCAAAAAGAGTATTTCTTGCGCGAACAAATCAAAGCCATTCACGCCGAGCTTGGCGACGACGGCAAAGAAGAAGACGAATACCGCCAAAAAATCCAAGCCAAAGGCTTGCCTAAAGAAGTCGAAGAAAAATGTCTTAAAGAAATTGACCGACTTTCAAAAATGAACTCAAATTCCCCCGAATACACCGTTATCACGGGCTATCTCGATCAAATTTTAGAGCTTGCGTGGACGGAAAAAACGCAAGACACGCAAAAGCTCTCCGATTGCGTTAAAATCTTAGAAGCCGACCACTACGGCTTGGAAAAAATCAAAGAACGAATCACCGAATATCTCGCCGTGTTAAAGCTCACGGGCGAAATGAAAGCCCCCGTGCTTTGTTTCGTCGGCCCGCCGGGCGTAGGCAAAACGAGTATCGCGCGTTCTATCGCGCGTGCGCTTAACCGTAAATTCGTGAGAATGAGTTTAGGCGGGGTGAAAGACGAAGCGGAAATTCGCGGACACCGTCGCACCTATATCGGCGCAATGCCGGGACGGGTAATCTACGCTATGAAAAACGCAGGCAGTATCAACCCCGTGTTTTTATTAGACGAAATCGACAAGATTTCTTCGGATATGCGTGGCGACCCCGCTTCCGCGCTTTTGGAAGTACTTGACCCCGAACAAAACGACACCTTCCGCGATAGGTTCTTAGAAGTCCCGTACGATTTAAGCAAGGTACTTTTCTTAACGACGGCAAACAGCTTAGACACTATTCCCGCTCCTTTGCGCGACAGAATGGAAATTATCGAAGTTTCGGGCTATACGCAAGAAGAAAAAATCGAAATTGCAAAACGCTATTTAATTCCTAAACAGCTCAAAGCCAACGGGCTGACGGCGAGTGCGGCAAAATTCACGCTCGACGGTATTCGCGCGGTGATTGAAGGGTATACCCGCGAGGCAGGGGTGAGAACTTTAGAGCGTACGCTCGGTACGGTCGTTCGTAAAATCGCCGTTTTACACGCCGACGAAGCGGACAAGCCCCTTGAAAAACTCGACCGCAAACGGGTTTTGGAATTGCTCGGCTCACCGAGATTTACGGGCGACGAAATCCGCAAGGAAGAAGAAGTCGGCGCGGTGACGGGGCTTGCTTGGACGGCAGTCGGCGGAACAACGCTGACCGTTGAAGCCTGCTTAGTGCCAGGAAAAGGCGAAGTGAAACTCACGGGTAAATTAGGCGACGTAATGAAGGAATCGGCGCAAGCTGCTCTCACGTATATCCGCGCGCACGCGAATAAATACGGAATAGAAAAACTCGCGTTCGAGAACTACGATTTGCATATCCACGTCCCCGAAGGAGCAACGCCGAAAGACGGTCCGAGCGCGGGGATTACGATGGCAACGGCAATCCTTTCTGCATTCACGGGCAGAAAAGCCCGTCGGGACGTAGCAATGACGGGTGAAATTACTCTTCGGGGCAAAGTTTTGCCTATCGGTGGGTTAAAGGAAAAAGCGCTTGCAGCGCGCAGAATAGGGATTAAGACGGTGATTATGCCTATCGAAAACCAAAAAGACGTGGAAGAAATCCCCGAAACCGTCCGCAAAGACATCACGTTTATCCCCGTATCAACGGTCGAAGAAGTATTTGCGCTGGCGCTCCGTCCTTTAGACCAACCCACTCAGCCCGAACCGCGCAACCAAAAACGCACCCCTATCCTACCCCTTTCAGACACGGCTTCTCAACCGCACGGCGTGCGTTGCTAAAAACAGGGAGAACCGATTATGAACGAATTAGTGATTAAAAACGCAACGTTTATTACGAGCGCGGCGACGGCGAAACAGTTTATTTCGCCCGATAAGCCGATGATTGCCGTGTGCGGAAAATCCAACGTGGGCAAAAGCTCGTTTATTAATATGCTCGCGAATCGCAAAAAACTCGCGAAAACGAGCAGTGAGCCGGGCAGAACTCGGCTCGTGAATTATTTCGATTTCGGGGAGTTTATTCTCGCCGATCTTCCCGGCTACGGGTTTGCAAGAGTGGCAAAGTCCGAAAAACAAAAATGGGCGCGCACGCTCGACGATTTTTTTAAGGATAAACGGAATATTTCTCACGTGTTTATGCTCGTCGATTGTCGGCATAACCCGACCGAAGACGATTTGCAAATGCTCGAATTTTTGCATTATCATATCCTGCCGTTTACCGTCGTTTTAACGAAAGCGGATAAGCTCTCTAAAATGAAGCTGAAAGAACAAATCAAAACGATTGCCACCAAAACTTGCTTGGGCGAAGGAAATTTAATCGCAACAAGCAGTGAAACAGGGTATGGTAAGCAAGAAATTCTGCAAAAAATTGCGGACGTTTTAGATACCGCCGAACGCATCCAAGAGGGAGAATTTTCCGAAGAAAACGAAAATAATTTATGTGAAAAAGCTTGACATATTCTTTCAATTTATAGTATAATAAAAATAACGAATATTTTTTACGCGAAAGCGTAGGAGGAGAAAAATTTATGTTAGATAAGATTAAAGCTCATTGGTGGAAAATCTTAGTTGCCGGTATCGTGCTGTTCGTGTTAGCGGGCACTTTGATGACCGAAATGGAAACCTTGCAAATTATTTCGGTTTTGGTTGCCGTAGCCTTGTTCTTAGCAGGCGCACTCGGTTTTGCTTTGAACATTTTGAGCGCAGTAGGCAAAGGCGCAAGACGTATCGGTAAAGGCGTTAAGAAATTATCCGAAAAGATGAGCGGTAAAATCAAGGGCAACAGCGCTACTTCTGGCGCAATCAACAGAGGGATCGGCGACGGCGTGAAATTCGACGGTACGAGCAGACTTACCCTTTACGGGCAGAACGGCAAAGAAGTCGTATTTAAAGAATACGGCGCAGTCGTATACGCAGGCAAATTCTATGCGATTTTGCAACCTGTAAATCTTCCTGCTGGAATGAAATCTAACGAAGTATTGGTATTCAGAGTGACGAGAGATTCGAGTGGCGACGATCACTACAATATCGAAACGAGCGATTACACGGTTGACAAAGTCCTTGAAAAATACAACAAGCTTTAATCGACAAAAGTACATAAACGAAAAAAGTGGCGGTTTAGCCACTTTTTTGTTTTAGTATAAGGTTAAGGGTCAAGGGACATTGTCCCTTGCGGATTGTAAAGGCAGAGCCTTTACGCCCCTTTGGCAAAAGTCGCCGTTAGGCGAAATAAAGTACCCTTAATAGGAAAACGTAGTTTTCCGTTTCTCGTGGCTTTGCCACGCAATCGCCCAAAGGGCGAAAATAGCGCAACCTGCGGTTGCTTAATTAAATCCGATACTGCGGGGTTTCACCCCTGCACCCGACCAGAAACTGAGTTTCTGGACTTCCTGACGAAGTCAGCCCCTTGACCCTTATCCTGTGATTTCGAGCCTTTTATGCGGTTTGGCGATAGACGATAGTGGGGGATTTGCCGTCCGTTAAACATTCTTTCGTCACGATTACTTCTTCAACGTTATCTTCCGAAGGGATTTTATACATCACTTCCGTCATTACCCCTTCAATGATCGTGCGAAGACCACGCGCGCCCGTCTTTAAACGGATTGCCGTTTGCGCAATCTCGCGCACCGCTTCGTCTTCGACTGTTAATTTTACCCCGTCAAAGCCGATAAGCTTTTGATATTGTTTAATAATCGCGTTTTTCGGCTCGGTTAAAATCTTCACGAGCGCGTCTTCCCCGAGCGGGTCGAGATTTACCACGATAGGAAGTCTGCCTACAAATTCAGGAATAAGCCCGAATTTCGTTAAATCTTGGGGCTTTACGTCGTCTAATACCGAGTAATCCGCTTCGTTTGCGCCAAGCTTGACTTTTCCGCCGAAACCGAGCGTCGTATCGTCTTTTCTCGACGAAACGATTTTGTCTAAGCCCACGAACGCACCGCCACAAATAAATAAAATATTCGTCGTGTCAATGCGTAAAAATTCTTGGTTCGGGTGCTTTCTTCCGCCTTGCGGGGGTACGCTCGCCACCGTGCTTTCGATAATCTTTAAAAGCGCTTGCTGTACGCCTTCGCCCGATACGTCGCGCGTGATAGATACGTTTTCGCTTTTTCTGGAAATTTTATCAATTTCGTCGATATAGATAATCCCGCGTTGCGCGCGTTCTACGTCGTAATCGGCGTTTTGAATGAGCTTTAAAAGGATATTTTCTACGTCTTCGCCAACGTAGCCCGCTTCGGTGAGCGTGGTGGCGTCCGCCGTTGCAAACGGTACGTTTAAAATTTTTGCAAGCGTTCTTGCAAGCAAGGTTTTTCCGCTACCCGTAGGGCCTAATAAAAGCACGTTGCTCTTTTCGATTTCAACGCCGTCGTCGTCTTTTTTCATTTTGCCTTTAAGCGCGTTAATACGCTTATAATGATTATACACCGCAACGGACAAAACGCGTTTCGCTTTGTCTTGACCTACGATATATTTATCGAGCTCGTCTTTGAGTTCGGCGGGTTTTTTCAAAGGTACTTCCGTTTCCGCAGAAGGGGTTTCCTTCATTTCTTCTATCATAGACTGACAGATTTCCACGCACTCGTCGCAGATAAACACGCCGTCAGGGCCTGCAATTAAGCTTTTCGTCCGAGATTTTGGTTTACCGCAAAAAGAGCATTGCTGTTCGTTGTTTGCCATTATTTTTATTTCTCCTACTCTAAATATAGCGCGCAAAGCGAAATGGCTTTGCGCGCTTTCAAATTATCTTCTCACGAATACTCTATCAATCAATCCGTAGATTCTCGCTTCTTCCGCAGACATATAATTATCTCTGTCGGTATCGCGTTCGATAGTGGCAAGGTCTCTGCCCGTGTTTTCGGAAAGGATACGGTTCATTTTTGCCTTCGTTCGCAAAATATGCTCCGCTTGAATTTTGATATCGCTCGCTTGCCCCTGTGCGCCACCTAAGGGCTGATGGATCATAATTTCCGAGTTAGGAAGCGCGTAGCGTTTTCCACGCGCACCGCTCGACAAAAGGAACGCGCCCATACTCGCGGCAAGCCCGATACAGATTGTAGACACGTCGCACTTGATATAGTTCATCGTGTCGTAAATCGCCATACCTGCCGTCACCGACCCGCCGGGAGAGTTAATATATAAATTGATGTCTTTGGTCGGGTCTTTGCCTTCGAGATAGATCAACTGCGCCACGACGGTATTTGCGACCGCGTCGTTGATTTCACCGCTTAAAAAGATAATTCTGTCTTCTAATAAACGGGAATACAAATCATACGAGCGTTCGCCCGTTGACGTACGTTCTACCACGTAGGGGACGAGAACGTTTCTTTCTTCCATTATTTGGATTCCTCCACGTACATTTCGTTATTTGCCTTTAAGAAATCGAAGAGCTTGGTGATGACGATATCGCTACGGATATAATCGAACTGACGGGGGTCCATACCCTTTTTGTAGTCTTCGAAAGATTTTTCCACCGAAGCTGCTTGTTCTGCAACCTTTGCGTCTACTTCTTCTTCGGTCGCTTCGATTGCTTCCGCTTTGATAATTTCGGAAATAATCAACTGGCTCTTGACGTTCTTCGTAGCCTGTTCTTCATACTGCTTTCTGAAATCTGCCATCGTCATCTTCAAGAAATCCAAATATTCTTGGAGTTTCAAGCCTTGATACATAAGCTGATATTCAAACTTTTGCACGAGCCCGTCAATTTCTCTATCGATCATTGCTTGGGGAATTACCACTTCGGTATTTTCCGCAATCGCGTCTAAAATACTGTTTTCCGTCGCGTCGTTCGCTCTGCGTTCCGCTTGCTTTTCCAAGCGTTCTTTGGTTTTAGCCTTATATTCTTCAACCGTTTCGCTACCCGTTGCGTCCTTGATGAATTCGTCGGTAAGTTCAGGCAATTCCTTTGATTGCAAAGAGTTAAGTTTCACCGCGAACACCGCCGCCTTACCTTTAAGTTCCGCAGCTTGATAGTTTTCGGGGAACGTGACGTTTACGTCCTTTTCTTCGCCGACGTTCATTCCCACAACTTGATCTTCAAAGCCGGGAATAAACTGTCCGCTACCGAGCGTTAAATCAAAGCCTTGCGCTTCGCCGCCGTCGAACTTCACGCCGTCAACCGTGCCGACGAAATCGATATTCGCGATATCGCCGTTTTGCGCAGCTCTGCCTTCAACGGCAACCTTTCTTGCGTTTCTTTCAAGAACGCGCGAAACTTCTGCATCAATTTCTTCGTCCTTAACAGTATACGCAAATTGCTGAATTTTCATACCTTTATAGGACGAAATTTTCACTTCGGGCTTTACGGGCACGACTGCAACGAGCGTGACGCCGTCTTCTTCGAGCTTATCGACGGAAAGTTCGGGTTCGCCGACTACGGTGAACTTCTTTTCTTCCTTATCGAGAATTTTTCCGTAGTTTTCGTTAAACAAAAGGTTAAGCGCGTCTTCGTAGAACACGCCTTTGCCGTATGCATGTTCGATAACGTTCTTAGGCGCTTTGCCTTTACGGAACCCGTTGACGGCAAATTTATGTTTATTTTGGGTGTAAGCTTTGGTTAAAGCTGCTTTCCATTCTTCGCCGTCGAACTTGATGGTGATTTTAACGGCGCTTTTTTCCGCCGCTTTGGTGGTGTACTTCATAGTATTCGTTCTCCTGAATATAATTTACTTTTTAAACTTTTTCGGAAAATTTCTCTCCGTAAGCTACATTTTACCATATTTATCAAAGAAAAGAAAGCGTTTTTGTTTACAAATTTTGAAATTTACGCTATAATTTATATAAACTCTGAAAAATTTCCTAAAAAAAGGCAATTTTCCCCCTTATGCAAGGGTCAAGGGACAATGTCCCTTGTGGGGTGTGGGGCAACGCCCCGCGAATATATGCCCAAGTAAAGCAACCGTAGGTTGCGCTATTTCGCCCTTTGCGCGATTGCGTGGCTATGCCACGAGAAACGGAAAGCAAAACTTTCCTATTATAAGTCCGTTAATGCGGGGGTTTCACCCCTGCACCCCACCAGAAACTGAGTTTCTGGACTTCCCGTGCTTGTCATTGCGAGCGAAACAAAGTGGAGCGTGGCAATCTCGTAAAATCATTAACTTTAAAAGGAGTACTCTCTATGCCACAGGACGCGTATCATATCCGTAGGCTCGCAAAGGAACTGAATACTATTCTCGTCGGCGGGAAAGTAAACCGTATTTCGCAAGTCGATAAAGACGAGCTTACTTTTATTATATACACCGGAAAATCCACTCTTAAACTGATTTTTAGCGCAAATGCGTCGAATGCAAGAGTTTGCGTTTCGGAAACGGAAAAACCGCCCGCTCTTAAAGCGCCGAATTTTTGTATGCTACTTAGAAAGCATTTGCAGGGCGCGCAAATTACGTCCGTCGTACAGCACGAGTTTGAACGGATTATCGAGATTACTTTTTATTGCGTAGGGGATTTTTCACAATGCGAACGGGTGTTGCATTGCGAATTGATGGGGAAATATTCGAATATTATTCTCACCGAAAAAAATATCATTTTAGGCGCGCTGAAAACGACTTCTTTGGAAACAGATTTACGCAGGGTTTTGTTTGCGGGCGCAAACTACGAATACCCCGCTCCACAGGATAAAATTTCGCCTTTTAACACGAAAGGCGTTCAAGACAGATTGTCGGCGTTTTTTCAAACGCGGGAAAACTCAGATAAACAGGCGTTAGGGCAGTTTATTTTTGAAAACCTTTCGGGATTTGCCCCGTCTACTGCCCGCGAAGCGGTGGGAATTTTCTTGGAAACACAAGGGATTTTTACCGACGAGTTTGCTATTAAAAACTCGTTCATCTCAACCCTGCCCCCCTTTCTTTTAGATTTTTGCGAGAATTACCCGTCTTGTCCGTGCTTAGTATTCGACGAAACGGAAAAGCCTATTGATTATTTTGATTTCTACGTAAAAGGCGGGCGTAGAAAGCCTTCGTTAATGCAAGCGGAAGACGAATTTTATACGGTTAAAGAAAATAAAAATAGTTTTGAAGGAAAAAAACGGAAATTAGAAAGCGCGGCGAGAGCGCAGAAAAAGAAATTAGAAAAACACGTGAAAGAAACGCTGGAAAAACTCAAAGAAGCAGAAGGCGCGGAAGAAAATAAAATCAAAGGCGAGCTTTTAACGGCAAACTTATACCGATTAGAAAAAGGTATGCGGTATATAGAGCTGGAAAACTGGTATTCGGAAAATAACGAAACTATCAAAATCCCACTCGACGATCAACTTACGCCTGCTAAGAACGCGCAAAAATATTTTAAACTCTACGCAAAACAAAAACGCGCGAAAGAAATTTTACAACCCCGTTTACAAACCGAACGAAACGAATTAGCTTATATTGAAAGCGTTTTAACTTGCATTTCCGTAGCGGAAACGGACGAAGATTTTTCAGAAATTCAAACGGAACTTGCGTTAGCGGGGTTATTAAAACTCCCGCCTGAGAAAAAAGACGGCAGAAAGAAAGCCGAAATCCCTTTCCGTAGTTTCGTATACGACGGGTTTCAGATTTATGCAGGTCGGAATAACTTACAAAACGACCGTCTTTTAAAAGTATCCGACCCTAACGATTTATGGCTACACACGCAAAAATACCATTCTTCGCACGTAATTATTCAAACGCAAGGCAAAACCGTGCCCGACTCCGTGATTAAATTCGCTTCGGAAATTTGCGCGTACTATTCCAACGGCAGGTCAGGCGACAAAATCCCCGTTGATTACTGTCTAAAAAAATTCATTAAAAAACCGAATAAATCCAAAGCGGGGTTCGTAGTCTACACCGATTATAAAACCGCACTCGCCACCCCCCACGCTCATAAAGAATATCTTGTTTAAGATATGACTTTGTCAGGAAGTCTCCATTACAAGGGTCAAGGCGCATTGCTCCTTGTGGGGTGCAGGAGTGAAACCCCGCATATCTATGCCTAAGTAAAGCAACCTATGGTTGCGCTATCTTGCAATCTTTGATTGCACAATCGCCCAAAGGGCGAAAAGACGGAAAACTGCGTTTTCCTATTCAGGGTACTATATTTCGCCTAACGGCGACTTTTGCCAAAGGGGCGTAAAGGCTCTGCCTTTACAATCCGCAAGGGGATTATCCCCTTGACCCTTATTAGGGAGTTTCTCTTTAACTATTTTTTAATCCTTGTCAGTTTGGTCTTGACAAACGGGAAAAATATGGTATAATAAAACGTATGGAACTTATAAATCAACAATTATGTATACAACCTTCAAATCCTAACGAATACGCGTGCGTGTTCACAGGGCATAGAGAACTTTACGATAAAGATTTAAAAGATAAAATACAAAAAGCTATTCTCTTACAAATTGAAAAAGGCGTTCATACTTTCTATAACGGCGTGGCGAAAGGGTTTGACTTGCTTAGCGCGGAATGTGTTTTGGAACTTAAAAAAGAATTTCCGCATCTAAAACTTATAGCTTGTATTCCTTACTACGGTCAGGAAAAAGGATATTCTCAAACGGATAAACAAAGATATTCCGATATTTTAAAAAAAGCCGACGAACAAATTTTGCTTTCAGAGCGTTATTATAAAGGTTGTTTACAAAACCGTAATCGGTTTATGGTGGAACGCTGTCAACAAATGATTGCTTACTTAAAACAAGATACCGGCGGAACGGCGTATACCGTGAAATATTTTAAAAAACTACATTCTTCGGAAATTTTATTTATTTAACTATCTTCCCCTTTATGCGTGGGCTGGGAGTTCCCCTTCTTAATTCTTATATAATAAATTTATTATAATAGTAGTATTAGTAGGGACGGTGGAATTGTTGATAAGTGAAAATAATTATCTTCTATCTGTTATAAATTCTAAGAAAAATCACCTTTTAAAGGTGTGGACAACCCGTAAATTTTAGTGGATAAAAAAGTGGAAAAATTGTGAATAAGTGGATAGAGTAAGAAAAGTCGAAAGAAGTAGAATTGTATAAATATAAAAATTTTAAGTATAAAAATAAATTTTATAAAGGATATACACAAAAGTTATCCACAGGTGGATAAGGTTGTAAACTTATTTTTTTAAAAGGTGGACAACCGTAGATTAAAAGAAAAAAAAGGACGAAAAAGCTATGGAAATGCAAGAGAGATTACATTCTTACGAACAGGTGATAAGCGTAGAAAAAAAAGAGATGTTTAACGAATATCGCGCGTTGCTTTTAGAATATAATCAAAAGTATAATTTAACAGCGATAACAGAAGAAAAAGAAGTATTTTACAAGCATTTTTTAGATAGTCTTGCAGGGGGATTTTTATTTAAGGAACACGCAACGGTCGCAGAGATAGGATCGGGTGCGGGGTTTCCGTCTATTCCGCTTAAAATTTTACGGGAAGATTTAAGCTTTTCTCTGTTTGAAAGCGTAGGAAAAAAATGCGAGTTTTTGAACGTGATTGTGGATAAACTGCAATTAAAAAGAATGAATATTTATAACATACGAGCGGAAGACGCGTCACGGGACGGTAGATATAGAGAAAAGTTCGATCACGCAACGGCTCGGGCAGTAGCGAGAATGAACACGTTAAGCGAATACTGTTTGCCTTTTGTGAAAATAGGCGGAAGTTTTATAGCGTATAAAGGCGAAGGCAAAGGCGAGATAGAAGAAGCCAAATCGGCGTATAAGGCGTTAGGCGGGAAGATAAAGACGGTGATAGAATACGCTTTGCCTGAAAATTACGGCGAGCGCACGTTAGCGGTGATAGAGAAGGTAAGACAAACCCCGAATAAATACCCGCGCGGACAAGGCAAAGAACGCAAAAACCCGCTGTAAGGAACTGACTTTGTTGGGAAGTCCCCTGTACAAGGGTCAAGGGGATTATCCCCTTGTGGGGTGTAGGGGTGAAACCCCGCATATCTATGCCCAAGTAAAGCAACAGATAGGTTGCGCTATTTCGCCCTTTGGGCGATTGCGTGGCAATCTATATTCCTTTAAGAAAGCCAAAATCTTTTTATTCCTGAAAAATTTCGTGTATTCAGACTTTTAATCGGTTGCAAAAATGGGAAAAATATGGTACAATAAATAGGTAAGGAAAACAGTTAAGAGAAAAGTGTAAGGAGAAAATATAGATTATGAAATTTATTTGTGATGGGATTATTATTTCCGACGCCGCAATAACCGTGTCGAAAGCGTGTTCTTCTAAAACTACTAATCCGATTTTGGAATGTATTAAAATATCTGCGAAAAACGACGGAGTGTGTTTTACCGCTTACGACGGGGAAATTTCTATTGAAAAAACCGTGAAAGCCGAAGTATTAGAAGAAGGCGAAGTTTGCGTGAACGGGAAGTTCTTTTCCGATTTCGTTGGGAAAATTTCCGATTCCGAAGTCGTAATTTCTGAAAATGAAAAAGGCATAAAAATCGGCTACGGCGATAATGAAACGTATATGCAGGTGTTGCCTGCCGAACAGTTCCCGAAATTCGGCGGTGAACAAGGCGAAGAATATTTTGAACTCAAAGAATCTGAGTTTAAAACGTTGATTGCAAAAACGGCGTTTTGTTGCGCTACCGACGAAAGCAGACCTATTTTAAAAGGCTGTTTACTCGAAGCTAAGCAAGGAAAACTCTACGCAACCGCGCTCGACGGGTTTAGAATGGCGGTTTCTGAATGTGAAACTGCAGGCGGAAGCGGGGATATGAAAATCGTTTGTCCCGCAAGAACGCTCTTGGAAATTTCCAGAATGATGGAAGGCGGCGACGAGCTTATTCGCTTATACGTAAATAAGAATATGATGTCGTTGCAAATTAAAGATACCGTTATCAATTCCAGATTATACGTTGGGGAATTCGTAAGAAAGGAAAATATTTATCCCGTTGAATTTACGACGGAGCTTACTTTAATAAAAGACGAACTCATTCGTTCGATTGAAAGAGCTTCTATCGTCATTCGCGGAGATAAGAATAATTTAGTGCTGTTCGATATCAAACCCAGCGGACTTGTGATTACCGCAAATTCCGAAATGGGGAATTTTGCAGAAAGCGTATCTTCCAGCCTTTCGGGGAAAGAGCTGAAAATTGCTATGAACGGGAAGTATATTCTCGACGCGCTCAAAGCGTTGACGGAAGAAAAAATCGTGTTGTCGTTTAACACGTCGATCTCCCCTTTCACCGTTGAAAATGAAACGGATAAATCGAGTTCGTATCTCGTATTGCCCGTAAGAACGAGCGCAGGACAGAACGCAGATTGAGAAATTACAAAGGAAAAACCTTAAAAAGCATAAAAATCGCTTGACGATAAAGAAGAATTGCGTTATAATAACTAAGCGGAAATTTGCGGACAAGCAGTTTTTAAGCAAAGTAAACAAAGAATAAAACGGAATAGACCGTAAAATTTTAGGAGAAAGAAAAAATGAAAAGAACTTACCAACCCAAAAAAAGACAAAGAAGTAAAGTACACGGTTTCAGAAAGAGAATGGCGACGACTGCCGGAAGAAAGGTTCTTAAAAGAAGAAGAGATAAAGGCAGAAAGAGATTGACCCACTAATCGGAAAAATCCGTCTAAGCGGTGAGATAGAAAACGACGAAGTTCCTTTCCTTGAAAAATTTTAAGGAAAGGGATTTGAATTTTTGAAAATTTCTTTTTGACTTTCAAAAAATTAGGAGGAAGGAAAAATGAAATACGCACGATTAAAAAAACAAGCGGATTTTCAAAAACTTTTTTCTTCTGCCAAGCGTGGATTTTCTTCGTCGATTACTCTTTTATACCGCCCCTATTCCCGTATGCGAATGGGTATTTCCATAGGTAAAAAGCACGGCAAAGCCGTGCAGAGAAACCGTATTAAACGCTTGCTTAGGGAAGCTTTTCGCGCGGTGCAGGGGGAGATGAAAGGCAAGTATTCTATCGTATTAGTGCCGAAAGTGAAGGACGAATATTCTTTTTGGAAATTCAAAGAAGATCTTCAATGGATAATACGCAAAGAAAAACTTTAAAATCAAGCTTTTTTCCGTCCCTTTTTCGTGAAAACAACAAATACTTACGGAAAAAAGTTTTTAAACCGTATATAAAAGCTTTTTGTATGCGTATGATTTTGTTTTATCAAAAACATTTATCCAAACGCACCTGTTTATACCGCCCTACCTGCTCTCAATATACGTTGGAAAGCATCAACAACAACGGCGTATTCTTAGGTATTTTACTCGGCGCATGGCGGATACTCCGCTGTAATCCTTTTTCGAAAGGCGGATACGACCCCGCTCCCGAACGGGTCGGGACTAAAAAATGGGTGCTATGAGCCAAGTAAAATTTGGAAGACCCGTCAAGGGTCAAGGGACTTACTTCGTCAGGAAGTCCAGAAACTCAGTTTCTGGTGGGGTGCAGGGGTGAAACCCCGCATTATCGGACTTAATGAAGCAACCGCAGGTTGCGCTATTTTCGTGGCTATGCCACGCAGTCGCCCGTTGGGCGAAATAGATTGTCGCAGTCGCTTACGCTCCTTCACAATGACACGATAACAGTCATTGCGAGCGAAACGAAGTGGAGCGCGGCAATCTAACGGAAAACTGCGTTTTCCTATTCAGGGTTCTATATTTCGCCTAACGGCGACTTTTGCCAAAGGGGCGTAAAGGCAAAGATATAAACGATAAAAATAATCTAAACGGATAATTAAAGAATGCAACTTTTTAATCTGATGGCGGAAACCATCACCATCTACGGGGAAACGTTTAACGTTTCTATTAACTGGATAGGTCAAATCATTCGCTGGCTGGTAAAAGGCGCGGGCGTTGGGTTTGGTATTATCCTTTTTACCTTGATTTTGAAGCTGATCGTCTTGCCTTTTGATATTAAGCAACGTTCTTCTATGCGTAAGCAAAATATTAAAATGAAAGAAAATCAGGAAAAAATGCAAAAACTGCAAAAGCAGTACGCCAACGATAAGGCTATGTATAATCAAAAGCTGATGGAGATGTATAAGGAAAGCGGGATTTCAATGTTTTCGTCTTGCTTGCCTATGATTTTATCGCTCGTCATCTTTATCGTTGCCATTAACGCGTTTAATTCCTATTCGCAATACGCCGCTATCGAAAACTATAACTCTATGGTAGACGCGTATACGACCCAACTCACCGAGTATACGGCGGAGATTGATAATAAAAATATTACCGTCGGGGAAGACGGGAACGGGAATAAATATTTTCTCGTGGACGAAGACGAAGAAGGCGTTTATATTTCCATTCAGGTAAATTACGACGAAAAGTATAAGGACGACCCCGCTTCGTATATTAAGACGCTCGATAATATGAGCGAAGTGAAAAAGTTCATAGTCAAAGAAAAAGAAACTTCCAAAGCGTTCCAAACGGAAGTAGACGCTCTTTTGGAAAAGAATAAGGATAACGCGGAATACACGGAAGCACTTGCTTGCAAAAAAGTATTGCAAGAACAGGCGCAAAAAGCCGTTGAAAAATGCTACGACAAAGACGTTTCCGGGAAAATGAGTTTCCTTTGGATTAAAAACGTTTGGCAGACGGATGCGGCGTACGCAAGCCCCGTGTTGAGCTTTTCTAAGTTCAGCGACGCGGCAAAGCAAGAAGATTTCGTGAATAAAAGCGGAAAAGAAGTTTCTTTTGCGAAAATCAATAAGAGTACTGATGCGTATAAAAAAGCAACCTATAACGAAGTGACGGCGAATTTATCCGAACATAAAGACGAAGCGAACGGGTATTTTATTCTCGTGGTGCTTTCTATCGGTACGATTTTGTTGCAACAATGGATTACGATGCGTTCGCAAAAAGAACAAAATCAATTCTCGTCGGTAGACGGGCAAGGCGCGTCGCAACAAAAAATGACAATGATTATTATGACGGTTATGTTTGCGTTTTTCTCGTTTATGTATAGCGCGGCGTTCTCGCTTTACATGATCGTCGGAAACCTTTGGTCGCTTGGCGAAACCGTTTCTATAAATAAAATCGTAGACGCGCGCGAAGCGAAAAAAGAAGAAAAAGCAATGCAAGAAAAATACAACAAACGTTTTCCCGGTCGCGCAAAACTCGCGGGCGAGAAAGGAAAAGATAAACAAAAGAAGGATAAAAAATCCGAGCAAAAAAGAAAATAAGCCCTAAATAAGGGACGGGAGATCGAGAGTATGAACTACAAAGAATTTACGGGTAAAACGGTCGAAGAAGCCGTTGAAAACGGGTTAAAAGAGCTTGGTATTGCGCGTGAAAACGCTCAAATCCGTATTTTGGAAGAAGGCAAGAAAAAGCTTTTCGGGTCGGTAAAAGCCCGTGTGGAAATTGCCGTGAAAAACGAAGAAACCATTGAAGCGGTTGAAGAAAAAACACAAACGGAAGAAACGCAAGCGGTGGCTGTTGAAAGTAAAGAAGCAACGGACGGTGAGCGTGCCGTAGCGTTTTTAGACGGGCTTTTTGAATTGCTTGAAATCACGGCTTGCACGGAGCTTGTTTCCGAAGGCAATAAAATAGAAATTAACGTGACGGCGGGAAATACGACGTCGATTATCGGCAAGCGCGGTGAAACGCTCGACGCTATTCAAACGCTTGCGGGCGCGGTGGCGAATATCGGCAGAGACGATTATAAGAGAGTGGTCGTTGACTGCGAAAATTACCGTGAAACGCGGGAAGGCACGTTAAAACGCCTTGCGGAAAACTTAGCGGCGAAAGCAACGCGTTTGCAAAAGAAAATTATGCTCGAACCTATGAACCCTTATGAAAGACGGATTATCCATTCCGCGCTTTCGGAAATCGAAGGCGTATCCACGCAAAGCGAAGGCAAAGAGCCGAACCGTTATATCGTGGTAATCCCTGATAATCTTGCCGACCCTGATGCGCCAGCAATTTCCGCGCGCAACGATCGCGGTGGCAGAAACGGCGGTCATAACCGTTCTTCTCGCGGTGGGTTTAATCGTGGCAACGATAAAAAGCCGTACGGCAATCGTGGCGGGAAAAAGCCCTATAACAACCGTCGCCGTGACGGCGGTTCGAACGAACAAACGGGTGGCACGACCATGAAAAAATCCGACTTCTTCGGCACGTTCTTAGGCAATAGCAAGGATAACCAAGACTAAGAAGTTAACAGTCAAGGGGAGTATTCCCTTGCGGATTGTAAAGGCAGAGCCTTTACGCCCCTTTGGGCGATTGTGCAATCAAAGATTGCAAGATAGCGCAACCTGCGGTTGCTTGACTTGGGCATAGAGATGCGGGGTTTCACCCCTGCACCCCACCAGAAAATGAGTTTCTGGACTTCCTATAATAAAAGGGGGATAATCCCCTTGACCCTTGTTTCCTTTAAACTTAAAAAAACGGAAGGTTTTCGGT
>CAJGCN010000010.1 GCA_904501815.1 uncultured Clostridia bacterium | reverse complement strand
AGAAGCTATGTTCAAAGGGCTGGTTTCTGCGGGCTTCAAAATGTGCCATCCTTCCGATAGAAGACCGGTCGGCGTGTATATGACGGTCAACGACCAAGACAAGCTCGACTTGTTGACGATTGCTAAAAAGTTCGGGGATTTGGGCTGTACTATGTACGCGACCAAAGGCACGGCGAAAGTCATCAACGATTTGGGCTTTGAATGTACGGTAGTGGACAGATTGTCGGCAAAGGATTCCGTAATTAAATTAATGGACGAAGGCAAGATTGACTACGTCGTGTATACGGGAAAAACGGATATCGAGTCTATCAACGACTTTATCAATTTGCATCACCACGCAATTTTGCTCGGTATCACCGTGCTTACTGCGCTCGACACGGCAAACGCGCTTGCGGATATTATCGCAAGTAAATTTACGGAAGACAACACAGAGCTTGTAGATATCAACGCGTTGCGCACGGAAAAGCTTAAACTTTCGTTCACGAAAATGCAATCTTGCGGAAACGATTATATCGTATTCGACAATCGCGACGGGAAAATCACTTGTCCCGAATCGATTGCTGTGAACTACGTGATTCCCCATTACGGGATCGGTGGCGACGGAATCGTCCTTATTGAAAACTCGAAAATAGCTGATGCGAAAATGCGTATGTTCAATATTGACGGGTCGGAATCGAATATCGGCGGTAATCCTATTCGTTTCGTTGGGAAATATCTCTACGAAAAGGGAATCGTCGTGAAAAACGATATGAAGATTGAAACGGCGAACGGCGTTCACGACGTTAAGGTATATCCGTTTAGCGGTAAAGTCAACACGGCAAGTGTAAATTTAGGCAAAGTAGAGCTTGCAGGCAAGAAAATTCCTTGCGTTTGGGACGAAGAACAAATCGTTGAAAAATCGGTGAATATCGCAGGGCTTGAATATAAAATCACGCTCGTCAACGTCGGAAATCCCCATTGCGTTATTTTCAGCGATAAAGTAGATGCGATCAACGTTCCCGCTATCGGCCCCGACTTTGAAAACAGCGAATATTTCCCCGAAGGCGTAAACACCGAATTCGTGCGCGTGGTCAACCGCGTGACGATTAAAATGCGGGTTTGGGAACGTAAAAACGGTGAAACCTTCTCTTGCGGTACGGGCGCGGCGGCAGCAGTCGTGGCGGCGGTGCTTGCGGGATACTGTGAAAAAGATACCAACGTGACGGTCAAGCTTCGCGGCGGGGATTTGACGGTAAACTATCATTCAAACGGCGAAGTGGAATTGCTCGGCAACGTGAAAACGGTTTACGAAGGTACGTTAGAAATTTAACTTCTTACCTAAAAGGGAGAAAAAGGAGAGAAAACTTGGATATTTTATATGAAGAAAGTGCATCTCCTCACGGTGCAAAACGTGGGGAGAAGTGGTATAAAGTCGTTAATATTATTTTCTACGTGACAATGATTATCGGCATTATGACGCTGTTTATGGCGTTGATAAATATGCCCCTTTGTTCGCTTGGCGAGAATGCAACGGACGACCAAAAAACGGCGTACGGTATGTCGTTAAGCTTAGGGATTACCTTTGGATTTATCGGTTTATTCTTTATTTCCATTTGTATCGCTATGTATTTAATCAAGCGCAGAATTAACGTGAGCTACGATTATATTTTCGTATCGGGGGATTTGAGAATTTCAAAGGTCTTCAACGTAAATAAACGCAAATTTATCTTAAAGCTCGAACCTGACGACTTTTTGCAAATCGGCGATATCGACAACCCGTCTTACGATCGGTTTAAGGCAGACCCGTCTATTAAAGAAGTGGTGTTTACGCCCAACTCCGAAGCGGCGGAAGGGAAATTTTTTATGTATATCCTTGCGGCAACGACTGTCGGTAAAAGGTTATACGTTTTAGAATGTCGCGAAGAGCTTTTAATCAATATTTTAAAATTCGTCAAGCGTGGTACGCTCGAAAGCGACTACGTGATGCAGGAAAAGAAAACGGCAAGGTAAGACTATGATTTATCTTGATAACGCCGCCACGACAAAACCCGACTGGGAATCGTGCGAAAAGGCGCAGGCGTATTTGACGGAAAAATTTTATAATCCTTCTGCGTTATACCGCGAAGGACACGCATTGCAGAGCGAGCTTAAAAAAGCGCGCTCGGTTTTGCTTTCAAGGGTAGCGTCGGAAACGGATTTTGAAGCCGTTTTCACTTCTTGCGGTACGGAAGCTGACAACCAAGCCATTTTCGGATTTGCTCGGCGTGGCAACGCTATCACCACGCTCGGAGAACATTCGGCGGTAGGCGTGGCGTTTGCGGAGCTTAAAAATCGCGGGATTTGCGAACCGCGTTTCGCGCCTTTACGAAAAGACGGTAGCGTAGATATTGAAAAATTGCTTGCGCTCGTCGACGAAAAAACGTCTTTCGTTTCCGTTATTCACGTGAATAATGAAACGGGCACGATCAACGATATCAACCAAATCGCAAAAGCCGTCAAAACCAAAAATCCACGCGTAATTTTTCATAGTGACGGCGTGCAGGCGTACGGAAAAATTCCTTTCCGTTTGGCAAAAGAAATCGACTTATATTCCGTCAGCGCGCATAAAATCGGCGGGCTTAAAGGAGTAGGCGCGCTTATTAAACGTAAATCTCTCGTTTTGCCCCCGTACATTATCGGTGGCGGACAGGAAAGCGGACGGCGCAGCGGAACGGAAAACACGTTTGGCATTAAGCAATTCGAATATGCGGCGGAGAAGAAGTTTTCTGCCTTGAAAGCCGATTACGAGCGAATACTTACTTATCGAGAACGGTTTTGGGAACTACTTGATAAAGAAATTTTCTTGCGTTTGTCCCCAGAAAACGGTTCGCCCTATATTTTGAGCGTTTCTGCTCTCGGCTTGCGCGGGGAAATTTTGCTACACATGGCAAACGATCGGGGGGTAATCGTCGGAACAGGTTCAGCTTGTTCGTCGAATGCGAAAAACCGATATAGTAAAGTGGTGTTAGCGTGCGGACACGACGAGCGCACGGCGGACGGCGTATTGCGCGTTAGCTTTTCTTCTTCCACGAGCGAAGAAGACGTTGAAAAGGGTGCGGACGTTTTAAACGCCGTTGCGAAAGAATTAAAAAACAGAATGAAATAAAAAAGGAATAGTATGAAAAAAGTCATTATCATAAGATACGGAGAACTTTGGCTAAAAGGAAAAAATCGCGGATATTTCGAAAAAATGTTCGAAACGAATATCAAACGCGCGATTAAAGGGATAGAGTGTGATTTTATCAAGCAATGCGGTCGGTATTTGATTGAGAATTTTTCCGAATACGACGCAGATGAACTCATTTCTCGCTTAAAGAAAGTCTTCGGTATGCATACCATGAGTTTAGCGTATGAAACGGATGCGGATATGCAAAGCATTTTTCAAACGGCAAAAGCGGTTTGCAAGGAAGAAGGCACGTTCAAAGTGGAATCTCATCGGGGGGATAAAAGATACCCGAAAACGTCCGTTGAAATTAGCCGTGAATTAGGCGGTATGCTCCTTTCCGCTTTTCCGAAGCTCAAAGTAAACGTACACGACCCTGATTTCACCGTCCGCGTGGATATTCGCGAAAACGGCAAAGCGCTCGTGTTCGGGGAATTTATTCAAGGCGCAAACGGAATGCCCGTCGGTACGGCTGGGAAAGGGGTATTGCTCTTGTCGGGCGGTATCGACAGTCCCGTTGCTGGATATATGATGGCAAAGCGCGGAATGAGAGTGGAATGTTTGCATTTTCATAGCTATCCCTACACGAACGAGCAAGCCAAAGAAAAAGTGGTGGATTTAGCTAAGATTTTATCTGAATATACTTGCGGAACGACTCTTTACACGGTAAGTGTCACGCATATTCAAGAAGCCATTCACGAGCATTGCAAGGCTGAACTGATGATCACGCTTTTGCGCCGTTTTATGTATCGCATTGCTGAACGGCACGCCTTGCGCCGTAGCGCACAATGCTTGATAACGGGCGAAAGCTTAGGACAGGTTGCCAGCCAAACGATAGAAGGAATTACTTCTTCTAACTCCGTAGTAGACCGCTTGCCTGTGTTGCGCCCGCTTATCGGGTTTGATAAAAACGAAATTATCGATTTATCCGTAAAAATGGGCGCGTATGAAACGTCAATTTTGCCTTTTGAAGACTGTTGTACGGTGTTTTTGCCGGATTTCCCTGCCATTCGACCTAAACTTTCGGAAATACTTGCAGAAGAAAGCAAATTGAACGTGGAAGAATTGATAAACCAAGCTTTTGAGAGTTTGGAAAAAATAGAAATTTAATCTTTTACGACTTAGTTATACCCCCGAAAGAACTCTCTTTCGGGGGTATCGTTATTTATTCCACCAATCCTTATTTATAATCGGCGGTGGCGGTGCGCCCTTTAAACTGATTTCAGGCAATTTTACGGGTTTTCCTTTTTTGCCGTTATATACGGGAATCACCGTATAAACGTATCGTTTATCGTCTTGAACGCTCTCGTCAGAGAAAACGGCTTGATATTTTCCGCAATACACCGTACTATGCGTCGCATAATCATATCGTTCGATAATATAGTCGTAGTACTCGGGCGAGCTTTTGGAAAAGTCAATACGAACCGTTCTTCCCCAAACGCTAATCGTAGGGGCTGAAATGCTTGGATTGCTGAATTTATCGGACTTTCCGCGTGGTAAAGCCTTTGTGCTAAATACTTCTGAAAAGGTAAATTGCGTAGGCGCGTTCTCGTCGGCAAGTACTATGTTATGCGTATCATAGTACTCGATTTTATCCAACTTAACGCTCGCAACGCTCTTGGGGGGAGAAAATTCCCCAAGCGGTTGATTTTTCGTAAGACGGTTGGAGTGTAAATATTCGTTGATACCGTAAGCGATATTGCAAGGCTCACCACCCCCCGTGTATTCTATGGGGGAATTGTTTGCATTGCCAAGCCAAACACCTACCACGTCTTTTTTCGTCGCCGTTAAAACGTAGGCGTCGGTGTTTTTTTCTTTCGTTCCCGCCGTACCCGTTTTTGCGATAATTTCAAAGGGAAGAGTTCTGAGTTTTTTTGCCGTGCCGGTTTGCGTTGCCGTTTTCATCATATCGGAAACGAGATACGCCGTCGCTTCGGAAAATACCCGTTCTTTTTTGATTTTCCGCTTATAAACGCTTCGCCCGTCGATAAAAATTTCCTTGATAAACGCGCCGTTTTGGTATTCTCCTTGATCGGGAAAAACGGAATAAGCGGAAACGAGCTGTTTAAGCGAGTAGCCTTTTTTCATACCGCCGAGCGCGAGTGCGAGTGATTCGTCCTCTTTTTCAACGGGTAAGCCTAATTTTTCTAAATACGCTTTGGATTTTTCAATCCCCGTCGAATTTAAAATTTTCACGGCGGGGATATTTAAACTTTTAGAAAGGGCTTCGCGCGCGCTGACGTAGCCTGCGTACGTCCCGCCGTAGTTTTCAGGCGTATACCCTGAAAAGTCTGTTTTTTCGTCTAAGATTGCCGTTGCGGGAGAGATTTGATTTCTTTCAATAGCGGGCGCGTAAACGAGCAAGGGTTTTAACACCGAGCCAGGCGAACGGCAAACGTTTCCAAGCGTGGAATAACTTGCTTTAAAAGCGTTTTGTTCTACGTCTAACACCATTGCTGAACGGTCGCAAGGCAAATTTTGCAAACAATTAACGATTTTTTCTTGTAAATGTTTATCCAAATACGTTTTAATTTCTATCTTTCCGCCAACGGTAAACGAATGTTTTTCCGCAAGAGATTCCAATTCGTCGAACACGAATTTCAAATACCCGTCCCCGCCGTGCGCAAGGTTCGGCGTAAGAGGAATTTCTTCGTTTACGGCGTTTTTATATTCTTCAAGGTGTAAATGTCCCGCTTTTTTCATTAACGCCAACACGATATTTCGTCGTTTTTTGCATTGTTGGGGGTGCTTAAACGGGGAATAATTGTTGGGGGATTTGACGAGACCTGCAAGTAATGCGCTTTCCGAAACGGTTAATTGAGAAGGGGTTTTCCCAAAATAATATTCGCTTGCCGAGCCGATACCAAAACAGCTATGCCCGAAATAAATGGTGTTTAAATACTGCTCTAAAATGTCTTCTTTGGAATACCGTTTTTCAAGCTGTCTGGTAAGTTTAAACTCTTTGAGTTTACGCTTAATCGTTTTTTCTTGGGATAAATGCGTATTTTTAATTAGCTGTTGGGAAATGGTAGACGCGCCTTCTTTAAACGAGAAAGACTTGACGTTTCTAAGGGTAGCTTTCGCAATACGCTTTAAATCAAACCCGCCGTGCGAATAAAACCGTTTGTCTTCCACGTCGATAAACGCCCGCTTTACGTGCGAAGGCAGATTTTCCGCCTTAACCGTATTCTTTTTGGCAAGCGTTCCCGCGCTTCGTACGGCTTCGCCGTTTTCGTCGTAAACTTTCGTAGAAAGTTCTTCCAAAAGTAATTTTTCCGGCTGTAAACGAACGTCTTTTGTCGCGTTAAAATAATAAACGCCGGCAAAGGTGAAAAGCCCGCATAAAAAAATAAGACCGCTTAAAAGAAAAATACGCACAATTTTCATACAAAACAGTATTCGCGGAAAACTTTTTTTTATAACAAACAAGGGATAAAATCCCTTGAAAAGCCTTTAAAGACTTGATAAAAATCAAAAAAAATAGTATAATGGAGTAAAATACGTTTAGGCAGACAAAAATATGCAAGAAAAATACCATATCATCACCTACGGCTGTCAAATGAACTTGCACGAATCGGAGAAGATTGCGGGCGTTTTACGGCGTATGGGGTATGAAGAAACGGAAACGAAAGAAGATGCGGATATTATCGTGTTCAACACCTGTTGTATACGGGAAAATGCGGAAAATCACGCATTTGGAAATATCGGCGCGTTGAAAAAATTAAAAAAAGAAAAACCGTCTTTACTGATTATCGTCGGCGGTTGTATGACCCAAGAAAAAGGGAAAACGGAAATTTTAGCCAAGAAATTTCCCTTTATCGACGTGATGTTCGGTACGCTGAATTTAGAAGAGTTAGAAAGTTTAATCGAGCAAAAACGCAAAGCGAAAAAACGGGTGGTAAAAATCCGCGAGAAAGAAGGGGAAATCGTTGAAAATTTAGAGCCTTACCGCACGAGCTATCCCAACGCTTGGGTGAACATAACTTATGGCTGTAATAATTTTTGCTCCTATTGTATCGTGCCTTACGTTCGGGGGCGGGAACGTTCCCGCAAAGCGGAAAATATCGTAGCGGAATGTGAAAATCTTATTTCGCAAGGCTATAAGGAAATAACCCTTTTAGGGCAAAACGTAAACTCCTACGGGGCGGACGGAAGTACGGGGGCAACCTTTGCGGAGCTTTTGGATAAAGTCGCTTCCATTGACGGGAAATTCCGCTTGCGTTTTATGACGAGCCACCCGAAAGACTTTAACGAAGACGTCGTGAAAGTAATGCAAAAGCACAGAAAGATTATGAGACTCGTGCATTTACCCGTGCAGTCCGGCTCTAACGCCGTGTTGCAGGCAATGAACAGGCGGTATACCCGTGAAAAATACCTTGCGGAAGTAAAAATGCTCCGTTCGTATTTCCCCGAAGCGGAAGTGACGACGGATATTATCGTAGGCTTTCCAGGCGAAACGGAAGAAGACTATTTGCAAACGGAAGCTTTGGTGAAAGAAGTGGATTTTGCTTCGGCGTTTACTTTCGTGTATTCCAAGCGTACAGGCACGAAGGCGGCGACGATGGACGGGCAAATTCCCGAAGACGTGCAAAAGGAGCGCATTATGCGGTTGGTTGCGCTCGTCAATTCGTTGACCCGTAAGAAATCTGAAAAGTATCTTGGAAAAACGGTGGAAATTCTCTGCGAAGACTTCGACGAGAAACGCGGATATTATATGGGGCGCGACGAGTTTGGCAGAATGGGGTATTTTAAAAGCGAGAAAAACGTAATCGGGGAGTTCGTTTTGCTCAAAATTACCCAAGCGAACGGTATTTCGCTATATGGCGAAGCGGTAAAAGATTTGGATAAATAAAAAGGGGAATACTATGGCGCTTTCACAAATGATGCAACATTACATTGAAACCAAAGAGAAGTATAAAGACTGTATCGTCTTTTATCGGCTCGGTGATTTCTACGAAATGTTTTTCGACGACGCGATTAAAGTTTCAAAGCTTTTAGAGCTCACCTTAACGGGCAGGGATTGTGGTTTACCCGAACGCGCGCCTATGTGCGGAATCCCTTTCCACGCGGCGGAAGGGTATATCGCAAAGCTCGTTTCGCTTGGGGAAAAGGTGGCGATTTGCGAACAGCTCACCGAACCGGGCGCAGGCAAGCTCGTGGAACGGGACGTCGTTCGTATCGTTTCAGCGGGCACGTTGATTGACGACGCTTCGTTAGACGAAAGCAAGAACAATTATATTGCGAGCGTTTTTAAAAACGGCGACGAAATAGCTGTTGCTTGGGCGGATTTAACGACGGGCGAATTTTGCGCGCAGGAATTTTCAGGCAATAACGCCGTAGACGAAGCCGTCAGCCTTCTGTTTAAAATTTCGGCGGCGGAAATTATTTGCAACGACGATATGCTTCTTTGCAGTAAAAACGTTAAGGAACTCAGAAGCAACGCGCTTCCGCCTTTTTCTTGCTACGTGGCTTGGGCTTTTAACGTCAAGCACGCAGAAAAAAATCTCACGGAACAATTCCATTCCCTTTCGCTGGCGGCGCACGGGATTGCGAGCAAAGAAAACGTCGTTTCAGCGGCGGGCGCGCTCGTGGAATATCTTAGAGAAACGCAAAAACACGCACTGGTGAATATCAACGCGATTAAGCTTGTAAGCCAAGAAAAATATATGACGCTCGACAGTATCGCCATTCGCAACTTAGAGCTTGTAAAAAGCAATTCCGAAGGCAAAAAATACGGCACGCTTTCTTGGATTTTAGACAAGACGAAAACGGGAATGGGCATGCGCTTGATGAACAATCTTATTCTTTCCCCGCTTCGCGATTTATCGGAAATAAACTACCGTTTAAACGGCGTAGAAGAGCTTGTCGGCGCGTCGGTGGCGCGTATGGCGCTCGTGGAAACGTTAAAGGATATGCGCGATTTAGAACGCCTTTCGGGAAAAGCTTCCAACGGAAATTTAACGCCCAGAGATTGTGAATGGATAGGCAAATCCTTGCTCTTAATCCCTGCGCTTAAATTTCAGTTAATCGGTTTTTCTTCTCCGATTTTAAAAGATATCGACAGGGATTTATTAGAGCTTAAAGACCTTGCGCAGTATCTTTGCTCTTGTATTGCCGATAACGCTCCCGTATCAATGAAAGACGGGGGGTATATCCGCGAAGGGTTTGACGCTGAGCTTGACGAGCTTCGTATGATTTCTAAAAACGGTAAAGAAATCGTAAAGCAAATTGAAAACCGTGAAAAAGAACGCACGGGCATTAAAACCTTAAAAATCGGCTATAACCGCGTATTCGGCTATTATATCGAAGTCAGCAATTCCTTTAAAGACAAAACGCCCGACGATTATATCCGTCGGCAAACCTTAACGACGGGCGAGCGGTTTATCACGGAAGAATTAAAGGAGTTAGAAGATAAAATTCTTTCCAGCGGGGAACGCGCGTTAAAGATAGAAGCAAGGATATACGATCGGTTGATAGGCGTTTTGCGCTCGCATATTCAAGAATTGCAAAAACTCTCGTCCGCGCTCGCTCTTTTGGATTGTTTGCTTTCGTTTGCAACCGTTTCGAAAGAACGCCGCTACGTGCGCCCTGATATGGTCGAAAGCGGTGGACGGCTGGAAATCAAAGACGGGCGTCATCCCGTCGTAGAAGCGATTACGAAAGACCGTTTCGTGCCGAACGACACGGTACTCGACAACGAAGAAAACAGAAGCGCGATTATCACAGGTCCGAATATGGCGGGGAAAAGCACGTATATGCGACAAGTCGCGCTCATTACGTTAATGGCGCATATAGGCTGTTTCGTGCCTGCAAAACAAGCGATTATCCCTATTACCGACAGGATTTTCACCCGCGTTGGCGCAAGCGATAATTTGATTTTAGATCAAAGTACTTTTATGGTCGAAATGACGGAAGTCGCTTCTATTTTACTCAACGCCACCCGCGATAGCTTGCTCGTTTTAGACGAAGTCGGACGGGGTACGAGTACCTACGACGGACTTTCGATTGCTTGGTCAGTCATTGAATTTTTAACGGAAAAAATCCGCGCAAAAACGCTGTTTGCCACGCATTACCACGAATTGACGGAACTTGAAAACACGACCGAAGGGGTCAAGAATTATAAAATTACCGTACGAGAATTAAACGGAACAGTAGTGTTTTTGCGTAAGATTGCAAGGGGCGGTGCAAATCGGAGCTTCGGGATTGAAGTCGCTTCGCTTGCTGGCGTACCCAAAGAAATCACAGCGCGGGCAAAAGGTATTTTAAAGGCTTTGGAAAAGAGTGATATTTCCAAAGGTAAGATTGACTTTACGCAAATGGAAGAAGTTGCGGAAGAACGCGCGCTTACCGAAGTAGAACAAATTCTCGTGGATACCGATGTAAACACTTTATCGCCTATGCAGGCGTTGATGTTGCTTTGTGATTTAAAAGATAAATTGACGACGGAGAAATAATTATGGCAAAAATCAATATTCTGCCTGCGCAGGTCTATAACCGAATAGCGGCGGGCGAAGTCGTAGACAGACCGTACTCGGTCGTGAAAGAACTCGTAGAAAACGCAATGGACGCGGGTGCGACGGAGATTGAAATTTATATCGAAAAGGGCGGAACACAGCTTATTCGCGTAGTCGATAACGGGAGCGGGATTGAACGCGAAGACCTTCATTCCGCATTTTTACCGCACGCCACGAGCAAGATTAAAAAAGCGGAAGATTTAGAGAATATCTTAACGCTCGGGTTTCGCGGGGAAGCCGTCGCTTCTATCGCTTCCGTTTCCAAAATGACGATTACGTCTAAAACGCAAGACGGAAAATGCTATTCTCTTTCCTCCGATTTCGGCGCAATCGGAAATATCTTGGAATCGGCAGGGCAAAAGGGTACGGACGTAAAGGTGGAAATGCTCTTTGCTTCCACGCCCGTTCGTTTAAAATTTTTAAAATCGGAAAAAGCCGAAGAAACGGAGATTACCAACTTCGTTTCCCGCTTTATCTTATGTAGACCTGAAATCGCTTTTACCTACTACGTGAACGGCGCAAAAGTTTTGCAATCCTTTGGCGGTGGGTTAGAAGAATCTTTTGCTTCCGTATACGGCGCGTCTACGCTGGGTAATTTTTATAAAATCGACGCGGAAAAGAACGGCATACGCATACAAGGCTATATCGGCAACCAAAATTATTTTAAGCCGAATAAAACCTATCAAAGCCTGTTTTTAAACGGCCGTTATATCGTGAATGCAACTTTGTCTACGGCAATTCATAACGCCTATAAAAGCTATTTAATGAAACGGCAATATCCTTTTTACGTGCTGTATATAACCATTCCGACAGAAGTCGTTGACGTGAACGTACACCCTAATAAATCAGACGTGCGCTTTGCGGATAATAATATCGTATTCGGAACGGTGTATTCCGTGCTTTCGGCTATTTTAGACGGTACGGCTTCGGCGGCGGAATATCTTTCCGAAGACCAGCCCGCCGTGTTGCCTAAGGCGGTGCAACCTATTAAACAAGCAGACCAAAAAGAAGAGCGGGAAGAAGTATTTGCGCCTGTAAAAACGGGAGTGCAAGAACAAACGGGGAAATCGCCTTTCGGTTTTGCTTCTTTAAGCTACGAAGAAGCGAAAACTTCTTTATATGAAAATAACCCTACGTTCCGTCAGCCGTCGAAAATCTCGGAAAAATTACCTTTTTCCTTCGAAGAAGAAAAGAAATCCGTCGTAGCGGACGAGAAAAAACAGCAGAAAAAACCTAAGCTTACCCCTTTGCAAAAACAGTTTCCCGACCTTTATTTTGAGCCGAAAATGTTCGAAGTCAACGATTCGGGCGCGTTGCCGCAACAAAGCCAAATGCAAACGCCTGCGCCTTTGATAGACGTGTTTTCTGAAAATAAACGCTTTTTGGAAGAGTTAGAACATAAAAACCGCCAAAATAAAATCGACGTTTCGTCGTGTGTATACGTGGGAAAATTGTTTAATACCTATTTGCTTTACGAGCGCAACGAAGAAGTGTATATGATTGACCAACACGCCGCGCACGAGCGTTTGATTTTTAACCGATTAAAAGAACAAATGGGGCAACGGGAAATCGTAAAACAGCCTATGTTGCTTGCCTTCCGTTATCAAGTCAACGCGTTTGAACGAGCGTTTCTTTTGGATAATCTTGAAAAGATTCAGTCAATGGGTTTTGATTTGCAAGTTGCGGGCGACGGGGCTTTGGAAGTGTACGCCGTACCCGTTGATTTGCAAACGATTGACCTTTCCCGCTTTTTCGACGAATTATTGTCTGATATCAGCGGATTTAGAGCGATTAAATTAGAAGAACTTTTAAAAGACAAGCTCGCAATGGCGGCTTGTAAGGCGGCGGTAAAAGGTGGAATGGATTTAACCAAAGACGAAGTGGATAAGCTGTTTGCCTTAATGGACGGCGATATGGGCTTGAAATGCCCGCACGGCAGACCCGTCGTGGTCAAAATGACGAAAACACAAATAGAAAAGATGTTTAAAAGGATTGTTTGATGGCTAAAATACTCGTAATTTGTGGCGCGACGGCTTCGGGAAAAACGGCGTTGGCGGTTGAGTGCGCAAAACAATTAAATACCGAGATTATTTCCGCTGATTCCATGCTCATTTATAAAGGATTAGATATCGGCACGGCAAAGCCAACGAGTGAAGAAAAAAACGGCGTGGCGCATCATTTAATCGACGTCGTTGCGCCGAACGAAAGTTTTTCCGTAAGCGACTATGAAAAAACGGCGTTGCCTATCGTGGAAGACTTGCTTGCCAAAGGCAAAACGCCCGTCGTTTGTGGGGGAACGGGCTTTTATATCAATTCGTTGCTCTATAAAAGCGGGTTTGGCGGAGCGGGTGCAGATGAAACCGTTCGAAAAAAATACGAAAATATTTTGCAAGAAAAAGGAAAAGAATACGTACACGCGCTTTTACAAGAAAAAGACCCTGAAAGCGCACAAATTTTGCACCCGAACGATACGAAACGGGTGATTCGCGCGATTGAAATTTTTGAGATTACGGGAAAGAAAAAATCCGAACAAAAAGACGAGCTTATTCCCCGTTTTGATTTTCAAGCCTTTTCGATTGCTTATCCAAGAGAACGGTTATACGAAAGGATTAACCGTCGGGTCGAGATAATGTTTGAAAAGGGCTTAAAAGAAGAAGTAAAAAGCCTTTTGGAAAAGGGGATAAGCGAAGAAAATCAATGCATGCAAGGAATAGGCTATAAAGAAATTGCCGAAGGAATACGAACGGGATTGACCGACGAAGAAATCAAAGAGCTGATTAAAAAGAATACGAGAAACTACGCAAAACGTCAGCTTACCTTTTTTAAACGCTTGCAAAACCACGAAGTATTACTTCCTGAACAAGCAACGGCAGAAGAAATTATTAAAAGGCTATACTAAGTACTATGCCAGATGAAATACCTATGTCTGGCATAACAATAATGACACACATACTACTAAGGACGGTGAAAGAAAATGACGGCGGAACAGCTTATCAAACAAAGCGAAGAGCAGTTAAAAGAACAATTTAAAATTGCAGACGAAATTAGCGAATATAATCAAGAAAAGGTTTTAAAAGCCTTTAATAAACGGGGAATTGCGTTGCGCCATTTCAACGGAACGACGGGCTACGGCTACGGCGACGAAGGGCGGTTTGTGCTTGGAGAAGTCTTTGCTGATTCTTTGGGCGCGGAAAGCGGAATCGTTTCTCCTGCGCTTCTAAGCGGTACGCACGCGCTCAGCGTAGCGTTATTCGGCGTTTTGCGCCCGAACGACGTTGTTTTATCCGTTTCGGGTATGCCGTACGATACTATTCGCGGAGTAATTTTCGGGGAAGGAAACGGCTCGTTAAAGGATTTTGGCGTAAGTTTTTATTGTATTGACTTAAACGAACAAGGAAAATTTCAAAAAGAAGAAATCGCCAAGCAGTTAAAACTCTACGGTTCGCGCGTGAAAATGGTCTATATTCAGCGTTCGCGCGGGTACGAGCTTCGCGATGCGTTCAGCGTTGCGGAAATCGGGGAACTTTGCGCATTCGTAAGAGAAGTAGGCTTTGAAAACTGTATTTTCGTGGATAATTGCTACGGTGAATTCGTAGAAAAGCAAGAGCCTTGCGACGTCGGTGCGGACGTTGCGGTGGGTTCGCTTATCAAAAATCCCGGCGGTGGACTTGCTCCGACGGGCGGATATATCGTTGGAAAAGAAAAATATATCGATTTAATCGGCAGAAGGCTTACTGCGCCGTCGATAGGAAACGAAGTCGGTTCGTATGCCTACGGCTACCGATTGTTTTATCAGGGATTATTTTTAGCCCCGCACGTGGTCAATCAAGCGATAAAGGGCAGTTTATTGATAGGAAAATGTATGCAAACGCTCGGCTATGAAAACTTTCCGAAAATAGAAAAAACACCTGCGGATATCACGCGCGCCATTCGTTTTGATACGGCAAAACAGCTTTGCGATTTCATTCAGTCCGTTCAAGACGCTTCGCCCGTCGATAGTTTCGTATCTTTGGAAGCGTGGGATATGCCTGGCTACGATAGTAAAGTCATTATGGCGGCAGGCTGTTTCGTGGAAGGTTCGTCTATCGAGCTTTCCGCCGACGCACCCGTAAAAGAGCCGTATACCGCGTATTTTCAAGGCGGTTTAACCTACGAACATTCCAAATACGCCTTAAAGCTTATTTTACAACGGTTATTATAAGTCTACTTAGCGTAGAGAATATAAAATTCTACGGTGCGTGGGGGTAATTAGAAAAAGTTTTATGCTATGATAAAGATACAGGAGGCGTAAAGCAAAACTATGGATCAGAAAAAAACGGGCGAGTTTATCGCTACACTTAGAAAAGAAAAAGGTCTTACGCAACGCGAGCTTGCCGAAGAACTTCTTATCAGCGACAAAACGGTTTCGAAATGGGAATGCGGAAAGGGTTTACCCGAAGTTTCCTTAATGCTCCCCCTTTGTAAACTTTTAAGCGTAAGCGTGAGCGAATTGCTCGCAGGGCAACGCTTAACGCTCTCCGAGTATAAAAAGGAGGCGGATATAGCGGTTATGGCTTACGCAAAAGAAAAAGAAGAAGCGAGATTTCGTTTATTTTTAATGCCGTTCGTGTTGATTTTAACACTTCTTGCGGGAATTACGATTATCTTAACGGCAAGTGCATTTGAAGAGAATACACCGATTTTCACTTTATTGCTTATTATGGCTTTCGTAATTTTATTTTTAGGCACAGGAATTGCGTTTGCGTTAGAAATGCGTCGGGCAATTTTTGAATGTCCTAAATGCTCGCATAGATTTATTCCAACCCGTAAAGAATTTATTTTTAGCGCGCACGCGCATACGTCGCATAGATTAAAGTGCCCGAAATGCCATCAAAAAAGTATGTGCAAACGCAAACTGTCTTTGATAGAAGACGAAAAAACCGAATAAAGACAAACGAAAAGGAAGCCGTGCGGCTTCCTTATTTCGTTAAGTCCCAGTCAATCGGCTCTAAGCCGACGGAGCGTAAATATTCGTTGGTTTTTGAAAAGGGTTTCGACCCGAAAAATCCGTTATACGCAGAAAGGGGAGAAGGGTGAACGCTTTCGATTATGCAATGTTTTTTCTTATCTATTAAAGGCTTTTTACTGCGCGCGTTTCCGCCCCAAAGGATAAACACCACGTTTTCTTTCTTTTCGGAAATTAAAGAAATTACGCTGTCGGTAAACCACGCCCAACCGCATTTGGAGTGAGAGTTGGCTTGATGTTCGCGTACGGTTAAGGAAGTGTTTAATAAAAGTACGCCTTCCTTTGCCCATTTCGTTAAATTCCCGCTTTTTGGAAGTTCACAGCCGATATCGCTTTTTAATTCTTTGAAAATATTTTCAAGCGACGGCGGGTTGGGAACTCCGTCTTGCACGGAAAAACAAAGCCCGTGCGCTTGTTTAGGACCGTGATAGGGGTCTTGCCCTAACAGCACCACTTTCAGCTTTTCAAAGGGTGTAAAACGGAAACAGTTGTATAAATCGTACATATCGGGATACACCGTATACGCATTATATTCGTCGATTAAAAACCGACGGATTTTTTGATAGCGTTCGTCCGCAAAAAGCGGGGCGAGAACGTCGTTCCAATCCCCCAAATCAATCATTTTCAAACTCCTTCATCAATAACTATTCGTTGTATGTTATAGCCACAGTCGCCGTCACGTTTTCCCTAAGAGTGATAACCGTCATTGCGAGAGAAACGGAGTGTAGCGTGGCAATCTATTAAAGTTCTTCAAAAATTTCAGGCAACCGCGCTTGTAAATTTTTCAGCGCGCGTTCTTTATTTTGCAAAAATTGTTCGGTGGTGCTTCCACTTCCCGCTACGTCGGAAATAGCTTTAACAGAAAATACGGGAAGTTTTGCCGAGTACGCCGCTTGCACGATTGCCGCGCCTTCCATATCCCGAATGTCTGCGTTTAATTCTTCCGTTAAGAGTTTATAGTCGGCAGGGCTATCGTTGAAACGGTCGGAAGTGCCGAGCATACGCACGGGAAAATCCGTTTTAAAAAGATGCAACGCCAAATAATTTTCGGCGTATTCGTCGAGCGTGCCGATTTTGGTGCCGTTAAGTTGGGTTAAGTCGAAATCGAATTGCACGGCTTGTCCGATTTGATAAACGGCGCAAAGCTGAGTGTTTTCGTTTAACCCGCCCGCAACGCCGAAATTCAAAAGCTTTTCCGCGTCGAATTTACTGATTAAAAGCTGTGCGCCGAGCGCGGCGTTGACTTTTCCAACCCCGCAAACACATAAGGCGAGTTCTTTGCCGTACGCTTCTCCGACCCAAACTTTTTTACCGCTCACCGTTAAAGAACGGAAAATTTTCATATTTTCAAGCAAAATATCTGCTTCGCTTTGCATTGCGATTACCGCACCGATCATAGTTAATACTCCTTGTTATATGCGCATATCTACGCGCGATTTTATTTCTTTCTAAATAGTGTAGCAAATTTCGGAAAAATAATCAATCAAATGCGCGTAAAAAAATAAAATTCCCTTGCGAAAAGCAAGGAAATATGCTATACTATTAAAAACCTATCCATCTTACTTCCGACGGCTCGCCCGTACATACGCAAAGAAAATGTTCTTTTATTTCAAACTCCAAAAAATGAAAGCGGGCATCGTCTTTTTGCAGTTTTTTTCCGTCAAGCGCGAGAGAACCGCCTAAATATTTAACCGCGCTTTCAAAGCCCGTCCACGCCTTTAAAAATTCTTTTGTCGCGGTGGGGATAGGCGTAAAAAAAGGATATTTTTTACAAATGGATAAAAACTCGACTTTGCGGTTTTTCGGCTCGGCGTCTAACCCTACGGGAAAGGGGGCGACCGCAACGAAAAAAAGCTCTTGCGTGTGCGAAACGGAAAAGAACGGCTCGCCTGTTTCTAAAAAAGGCTTTCCGTGTTCGTTTCGGGAAATTACCGCGTTTTCAATCCCGTAATACTTGGATAAAATTGTTTTCAGCGCAGTTTCGGTATCGGCAACTTTTTCGCGCGGAGCATAAAAAACGTCAATCATATTTTTATTATAACAGGAGAAAAGAAAAATGTCAAGAGCAGAACGGGCAAAAGAATATTTTGAACAGGGATATAATTGCGCGCAAGCGGTTGCGCTCGCCTTTGAAAAAGAAACGGGCTTAGAGCGCACGGCATTGTTAAATGCAAGTTTACCTTTCGGCGGTGGGTTAGGAAGATTGCGCTTAACCTGCGGGGCGGTAAGCGGTATGGCGCTCGTTTACGGTTTAGTGTGCGGAGCAGGAGAGCTTTCGGCTGAAAACAAAAAGCAAACGTATTTGGCTATTCAAGAGCTTACGGCGAAATTCAAAGCCGAAAACGGGAGTTTGCTTTGCGGGGATTTATTGACGGGCGCAAATCTTTCTTTTGGCGTAGGGGGCGAAGCCGAGCGCAGAACGGAAGAATATTATAAAAAACGCCCGTGCGCAGAGCTCGTGTATACCGCCGCGAAAATTTTAGAAGAATACCTTTTGGAAAAAGGGGTACTGTGAAAAAAACGCTTCTCCGAATAAGAGAAGCGTTAAAAACGAAAAAAACTGCGCGATCCTTTTTTGCCGAAATTTACCGAAGCGTAAACGCCGCAGGCGACTCCTTCAAAGCTACCTTATGGCACACGCGAACATCCGCTTAGTGCTGCTACGTTCCCGTCCTGACACGGTTCACGGCATCACGTTGCATAAGACCTTGCTATCAACGTTCCTTACGGCGCGCGGCCTTCCATAAACTTCGTCTAGAAAGGCGTTCGGCTCTGTATAGCGGATTTCAGATGCAGGGTGCCGCTAACTCCCCACCTACGCGCAGCCTGTTTATTATACACTATTTTGCCGTAAGTGGCAAGCGTTTTTAAGCGGTTTTTACAAGGATTTATAAACAGTTTTTGTCAAAAAAAGAAGAAGTAAGGGAAAAGACCTTGACAAAAGCCTTGAAAAGGGGTATAATAAAAAACGTTAAAAGAAGGAGAAAGAAAATGTCGGAAAATTGTACGCATAATTGTTCAACCTGTTCTTCTAACTGCTCTTCGAGAAAAGCGGAAAGTATGTTAAAAGAACCCCATAAAAATTCATCAGTAAAAAAGGTAATCGGTATCGTCAGCGGAAAAGGGGGCGTCGGAAAATCTTTCACGACCGCTTTGCTTGCGTCGTTGGCGAATAAAAAAGGCAAATCCGTCGGCGTTATGGACGCGGACGTGACAGGCCCTTCCATTCCCCACGCTTTTGGCGTAAAAGACCACGCAACGGGTAGCGAAGAAGGGATTGACACAGTATTAACCCCTTCGGGTATTCAGCTTATGTCTATGAATTTATTGCTCGACGACGAAACGATGCCCGTAATTTGGCGGGGGATGGTCATTTCTGGCACGGTCATGCAGTTCTGGACGGACGTCGTTTGGAAAGACGTGGATTTACTGTTTATCGATATGCCACCGGGAACGGGCGACGTGCCTTTGACGGTTTTTCAAAGTATTCCTTTGGCTGGGATTATTATCGTCACCACTCCGCAGGATTTAGTGGAAATGGTCGTTAAAAAAGCGGTGAATATGGCGAATATTATGCATATTCCCGTGCTCGGTATCGTCGAGAATATGAGCTATCTTACTTGCCCCGATTGCGGGAAAAAGATAGAAGTGTTCGGGCGTAGCAAAGTGGAAAAAATTGCGAGCGAATACGCCATTCCCGCAACGGCGAAAATTCCGCTTGACAAAAAGATTGCCGAATATGCCGATGAAGGAAGAATAGAAGACTACGAAACGGACGTGCTGAACGAGATTTTTTCGCAAATCGAAAACGCGCCCGAAATTCAAAAAGCGTAAACGAACGGAAACGGGCTTGGTTTTTCAAGCCCGTTTTTTGAAATTTTAAGAAAAATCCGAAAAAACTCGCATAGCCCGTTGATTTTCTTAATAGGTTATGATATAATAAAAGTAAGATAAGGAAACGGGAGGGAAACGCTATGCAACAGGATACTACGGGAGAAATTCTTTTTCGGGAAGGCGGTGCGCCTACCCCCGAGTTTATTCGAGAATATAAAAAATGGAAACCGCTGTATTCGGGTGCAATGAAAACCGCCCGTACCCGTTTTGAAATCTTAGACGACGAGTTTAGTATGATTCAAGGGCACGACCCCATTCACAGTATTCAAACCCGTTTAAAAACGGTGGAAAGCGCGTATGAAAAACTTCACCGTAGGGGCTTTGCGCAAACGCCTGAAAATCTTGCGGAGATTAAAGATATAGCCGGCGTACGGGTCGTATGCAGTTATTTGGAAGATATCTATAAAATCGCGCGGGTGTTCATCAACCAAAACGGCGTGCGGTTATTGACGGAAAAAGACTACATAAAGCATCCCAAGCCCAACGGGTATAGAAGCTTACATTTAATCGTAGAAATGCCCGTTTCGCTTTCGGCAATTCAAATGGTCGTACCCGTTGAAATACAGCTTAGAACGATTTCTATGAATATGTGGGCAAGCTTAGAACACGAAGTTTCTTATAAGGTCAATAAAGAACTGTTAGAGTCCTACCGTGCCGAACTTCGCGCTTGCGCCGACGACCTGTTTAAAGTGGAAGAGCGTATGCAACATCTTTGCCAACAAATACGCATAGAACCTAACTCCATTATCCAAGAAGAAAACGAAATGTATACGAAAGAAACGCAATAAGGAAGCTTAGCTATGGGATACGCCGCCGAGAAAAAACAAATCAGCCGAAAAAAGAAAATTCTCTTTTGGGTGATAGGTGGTATACTCTTCTTGTGTTTTGTCGGTTTGGGACTTTTTTCTTTTTTCTGTCCTTTGCAAACTTGGAAATATTATTTTTCTTTGCCGACTGTTTCTAAGCGTAAAGCAGGAGAACTTCGTATTCATTTTTTAGACGTCGGACAAGGGGATTGCACGCTCGTAGAACTCCCTGATAATAAAATTCTTCTAATCGACGGCGGGAACGGTAGCGGGGCGAACGATAAGAAAATAATGCGTTATTTAAACGCTTTGGAAATTGAAAGAATTGATTATCTCGTCCTTACCCACGCCGACGGCGACCACGCGGGCGGTTTGGATACCGTGTTAAAGTATAAAACGGTCAAAAACGTATATTATCCCTATTTGGAAAACCCGTCGGTCAATCGTGAATATGCGCAATTTTATGAAAAACTGCTTGACGAAAATTGCAAGAAATTTATTTCAGAGCGGTATTTGACGATTTCTTCTAAAAAAGAAAATTATCCTTTTACGCTTGCTTTTTTATCGCCTTATTCCCTTGAAACGAATGCAGACGTAGCGGGCGAAAACGACGATTCCGCCGTGTTGTGGTTAGAGTATCAAGGGGTGAGCGCAATGTTTTTAGGCGACGTTTCTACTGCCGTTGAGCGCCGGTTAATGCAAGCCGACCAAGTGAATATTTTTGAAGAAATAGGCGTAAAGCTCTTTCAAAACACCGACGTTTTAAAAGTGGCGCATCACGGAAGCGCCGATTCTACGTCTGCCGAGTTTTTAGAATATTTGCAAGTGCAAACGGCGGTGATTTCCGTAGGGAAAGACAATGCTTACGGACACCCCGACGGCGAAGTGTTGACGAATTTATTATCAAAAGGCGTGGAAACTTTTAGAACGGACGAAAAAGGAACGGTTGTTTTAACGGTAAAAGACGGAAAGTATACGGCGAAATTTATTAAATAAAAAAGGAGCGGCAACCAAAAGTTGTCGCTCGAATTACTTTTAAAATAAATTAATTTTCTTTATGTTCGTTATGGTGTTTTAAAGATTTTTTCACTTCAAATCTGCCGTACACTTCGTTGACCTTGCAAGAGTAGGAAAAGGAAGTCGAGTAATTTTTCAAAATCTTCAAAAATTCACCGACTTGGCGGTTGCGAACGATACAAATCAACAAACAATGTCCTTTATGCGTATACATACCTTCCGCTTGAATGGCAGTCACGCCACGACCGAGCTTCGTCATTAACTCCGCCGAAAGTTCTTCAGGTTTATCGGT
>CAJGCN010000009.1 GCA_904501815.1 uncultured Clostridia bacterium | reverse complement strand
GTTCGGACCAGAAAACGTAGGTCTTTCCCGCAAAGAAATCGGAGAAAGAATTGATTTTGCGTTAAACGCCGTTGGAATGCAAGAATATAGAACCGCAACGACTTCCCGTCTTTCAGGCGGACAGAAGCAACGCATTGCTATTGCAGGCGTGTTGGCGTTAAAACCGCGCATTATGATTTTAGACGAATCAACGGCAATGCTTGACCCGCGCGGTAGAAAAGAAGTGCTCGACGTCGTTTTGCGGTTAAACAAAGAAGAAAAGATTACCGTTTTACTCATTACCCATTTTCCCGAAGAAGCTATGCTTGCCGACCGCGCAATCGTGATGAATAAAGGCGAAATCGTAATGCAGGGCGTGCCTTCGGAAATTCTTTGCAAGGAAGAAGAACTCGAAACGTATAATCTCACTTTGCCCAAGCCCGTGAAAATTTGTCGGGATTTAAGAAGGGGCGGTTTGCAGGTCAAAGACTGTTTAACGCCCAACGAGCTTGCGAGCGAGCTTGTAAACGCCTTTTCGTTAAAAGGGATTGAAAGCGGAGAAACGGCGTACGTGGAAGCGGACGACGTCACTTCCGATTCTTCTATGGCAAAAGGAGTAGGGGGCGTGTATTGTAAAAATTTGCGCTACGTATACAACCCGACTTCTCCGTTCGCTACGCACGCGTTATGCGGAGTGGATATTCAAATCCGCGCAGGGGAATTTTTTGGTGTAATCGGGCATACGGGTAGCGGAAAATCAACGTTCGTGCAACACCTGAACGCTCTTTTAAAAACGTCTACGGCAGAAAAGAAATATAAACCTAAAAAACTCAAAAAAGGACAAGTCCCGTTGCCTGAAACGGTTTTGACGGTCAACGGTTTAGACTTAACGCAAAAAACAACGGATTTCCGCGCGCTTAGAAGCAAGGTCGGCATGGTGTTTCAATACCCCGAATATCAGCTTTTTGCGGAAACGGTTTTCCAAGACGTAGCGTTCGGGCTGAATAATTTTTCAAAAGAAAAGCTTTCGGAAGAAGCGGTGCAAACCGCCGTCAAGGAAGCGATTGAAACGGTAGGGTTAAACTTTGAAGAAGTGAAAAACCGCTCGCCGTTCGAACTTTCGGGCGGACAAAAACGCCGTGTGGCGATTGCGGGCGTAATTGTCACCAAGCCTGAAATTTTAGTTCTGGACGAGCCCGCCGCAGGGTTAGACCCGCTTGGCAAAGAAGAGATTATGTCTTTGCTCCATAAAATACACAAAGAATGGTGCAAAACGGTTATCGTAGTTTCTCACGATATGGACGAAATTTCTGAAAATTGCACGCGAGCGGCGGTCTTTTCCGATGGAAAAGTGGCAATGAATATGCGCCCGCAGGATCTTTTCGAACGGGACGGAGAGTTAAAGGAAATGGGGCTTGACGCGCCGTTTACGGCAAAAACCGTTTCTTTGCTCAAAGAAAAAGGGTATATTCTCCACACCGATTTCACACGCGGGGATTTCGTAGAAAAAGTACTTTCGTTTTATAGCGGAGAGAACAGAAAAGGGGGGGCGGAGCAATGAATGACGTATCCTTTGGGCAATATTATCCCGCTTCTTCTTTCGTGCATAAATGCGACCCGAGAACGAAATTGCTCTTTTTAATCGTGTTTATCGTCGCAGTTTTCATTTCGGATACATTCTACGCGCTCGGCGCGTGCGCGCTCGTGTTTATCGTGCTGACCGCTTTTTCCAAAGTATCCGTAAAAAGTTTATTAAAATCAGTGAAAGCCATTTTGTTTTTGTTAGCTTTTACCGCCTTTTTAAATTTATTTTTCTATAGCGGTAAAACGGTTTTAGCAAGCTGGTGGATTTTTACGATTACCAAAGAAGGCTTACTCTACGCCGCGTTTTTAGCGGTGCGCCTGTTCTTGTTGGTCTTGGCTTCCACTTTGCTCACGCTCACCACTTCGCCCGTTTCTTTAACGGACGGGATTGAAAGCTTGCTCTATCCTTTAAAACTCGTTCGTTTCCCCGTGCACGAGCTTGCTCTGATTATGTCGATTGCGCTTCGGTTTATCCCGATTTTAACGGACGAAACCTCCCGCATTATGAACGCGCAAAAAGCGCGCGGGGCGGATTTTGAAACGGGCGGTTTGATAAAACGTATTAAAGCCGTTTTGCCTGTTCTTATTCCCTTGATTATCAGTGCGGTGCGAAGAGCGGACGAGCTTGGCGATGCAATGGATGCAAGATGCTATTCGGGCGGTAAGCGTACGAAATATAAAAAATTAACCTTTGCTTGGCGTGATTTTATAGCGTTTGCTTTGGGCGCAGCGTTGCTTGCAGGCGTAATTTTACTCAAAATATACCTGCCTGCAATCGTGTAAGGAGAGAAGATGAGATTTGTATTAAAGCTCTCCTACGACGGAACGGACTACGCAGGTTGGCAACGCCAAAAGAACGCGCTGACCGTGCAGGAAGCGTTGGAAAACGCCTTGCTTGAACTGGCGGGTAGAGAAATTAAAATTACGGGAAGCGGAAGAACGGATGCGGGCGTACACGCGGCGGGGCAGGTGTGCCATTTCGACGACGATTTACTCTCCGTTCCCCCGCAAAAACTGCCCGACGCGCTCAATCGTTTTCTGCCGCCGTCGGTGCGGGTGTTAGAAGGCTGGTCGGCAGACCCTTCGTTTGATTGCAACCGTAGCGCGAAACGCAAAACCTATTGCTATTCTCTCTACGAAGGGGAGCGTGAAAATCCGCTTAAAGAACGCTACGCCGTGCGCGTAGAAAGACTTCCGTCTTTAGAAACCTTACGAAATTTTGCAAAGCTTTTCGAAGGGGAACACGATTTTAAAGCCTTTTGCGCATCAGGCTCTTCGGTGAAAACGACGGTGAGAACGATATACGCCGTTGAAATTCAAGAAAGCCGATCTTTTGGCGGTCGTGATATTAAAATTTTCGTCACGGGAAACGGATTTTTATATAATATGGTGCGTACGCTCGTTGGCGAATTGCTCGATTTGGCGGAAAACAGAAAAACCGAACAAAGCTTACGGGAAGCTTATGAAACGGGGAAGCGTGAATTGCTCGGCAAAACGATGCCCGCAAAAGGGCTGACTATGATGAGCGTGGAATACGTATAACGAAGAAAAAAATTGCCGTACGGCTGAGAGGATTTATGGAACTTTATTGGTTATTTGATTTTTTTTCAAATATTTTTAGCACGAAGATTACAGACCCGAAAACGGGTTTGCCGAGTGATTATTATTTTACGTCGCAAAGCTTTTATTTAACGCTTTTTATCGCTATCGGCGTTTTCGTAGCGTTGACGGTTTTGCAGGGCTTCGGCTTATATAGAATGGCGAAAAACAGGAATATCAAACGCAAATGGCTCTCGTTCGTGCCGTTTGCAAACGTTTATATGATCGGCAAGGTTGCGGGGCAATGTTCCTTTTTCGGGCATAAAATGAAACGCGCGTGGCTGTACGTATTGATTTTTCAGGTATTCTCTTTTGCTTTTTGCGTAATGGATATTTTAGCGGTATGGGCGTTGAAAATGCAATACGTAGACGTATTGCTCGGAGAAAATCTTCCGCCTGTCGTAGAGTTTTTATCCGTTTATTACGATTATCTCGGCTTTTTCGTGTTTATCGTGAATTTAGCGTATGAAGTTTTAATGCTCGTTTTATTTATGGCGTTGCTTAAAACCTACTACGCAAAGGGTTTCTTGGCGTTGTCTATTTTCTCGTTTATCGTTCCTATCGTTCCGCATATTACGATTTTCGTCGTGCGTAATAACCAAGCGATTGACTACGAAGCGTATATGCGCGCCCGTCGCGAAGAATTTCTTCGCCGTCAACAACAGTACGGCAATCCTTATGGAAATCCCTACGGTAATCCTTACGGCAGACCGTACGGAAATCCGTATAATCAAGGACAAAACGAAAGCGAGAGAGAACCGCAAAAACCGCAAGATCCTTTTTCGGAATTTGGCGGTCAAAAGAATTCGGAGTTTGAAGGCTCGCCCTTTGAAGATATTGACGGAAAGGGTAGTGGCAACAGCGGAAACGACGATTTATTTAACTAAGAAGTTGATTTAATAAAAAAGAATATGACGGGAAATAAGTAAAAGTTATATTTTCCGTCTTTTTTTGTGAAAAACAACTTGTAAACGGTTTACATACCCAAACCGTTTGTGGTATAATATAAGCGTTAATTATAAGGTTTACGCGCGTACGCGCAGGAGAGAAGAAATGTTGGAAGAAAATATTTCAGCGATAGCCACGCCGAGCGGAAAAGGCGGCGTTGCGATTATTCGTATCAGCGGAAAATCCCCGCTCGAAATCGCTTCTAAAATGTTCCAGCCCGCCCAAAAAACGGAAGTTTTACAGTTTGAACCCTACCGTATGTATCCGGGCAGAATAGACGCGGGCAATTTTTCCGATTACGGGCTTTGCGTATATTTTAAAGCCCCGAAGAGCTTTACGGGCGAAGACGTCGTAGAATTTCATTGTCACGGCGGGGAGAGCGTAGCAAGGGGAATTTTAAAGCGTACTTTTTCTTTGGGCGCAAAAAGCGCAGGGAAAGGGGAGTTTACCCGTCGCGCGTTTTTAAACGGGAAACTTTCGCTCGCCGCAACGGAAGGGCTCGCCGATATGATAAACGGGGATTCCGAAGCGGAAGTTAAAGCGGGATACTTATTATACAGCGAAAAATTAACCGAGCAGGTTTCCGCTTTACAAAACGAATTAAAAACTCTTTTGGCGGGCATTGACGCGTCGGTGGACTATCCCGAAGAAGATATCGAAGAACAGCACATTGAAGAATTAAAAGGGGAACTTTGCGTAATTTTAGAAAAGCTGAATAGCCTTCTTAGCGGTTATTGCACGGGCAAAAAGATTAAATCGGGGGTATCCGTTGCCATTTGCGGAAAACCGAATACGGGTAAAAGCTCTTTATTAAACCGTTTGCTCGGCTATGAAAAGGCAATTGTTTCCGACGTTGCAGGTACGACGCGCGACGCGGTGGAAGGCACGATAGAAATCAAAGGCAGAAAGTTTAATTTATACGATACCGCAGGAGTACGGACGAGCGGTGATAAGATTGAAAGTATCGGAATCGAACGCGCGGAAGCGATTATAAAATCAGCAGACGTAGCAGTGTTCGTCACGGATTTTGTAAGCGGTGTGAGTGAAGAAGACGTGCGCGTGTTGGCTATGATTAAAGATAAACCGCTTATCAAGCTCATCAACAAAGCCGATTTAATTAACGACGACACCCCGACGGATGCAGATGCGCATACTTCGGCAATCACGGGCGAAGGGATAGAAATGCTGAAAACGCTGTTATACGAAAAGAGCTTCGGTTCAAACAGCGAAGAAGCTGCGTTTTTAATTGAAGAACGGCATTTTGATGCGTTAAACAGAGCTAAACAAAGCGTAGAGAAAGCAATCGTAGCTTGTGAATTTCAACCCCTTGATTTAATAGGCATAGACGTTAAAGAAACTTGGGATGCACTTGGGGAAATCACGGGCGAAACGGCAACGGAAGCGATTATCGAAGAAATCTTTTCAAAGTTTTGCGTAGGCAAATAAGAGAAAAAAGGAAGAGAGGAAAATGGTAAATTTAGATTTGTACAGAGTGTTTTATACGGTCGCAAAATGCGGCAGTTTAACACGCGCGGCGGAAGAGCTGTATATTTCTCAGCCCGCCGTTTCGCAATCGATTAAACAGCTCGAAAACCAGCTTGGCGTTTCGCTGTTTAACCGCACGCATCGCGGTATGGAATTATCCGCGCGCGGTGGGAAACCTATCTTTTCAAAAGTCGAGCATGCGCTTGAACTGTTAGGCGAAGCGGAAAACTTGCTTTCCGAAATTAACACGTCGGCTACGGGCGTTATCCGTATCGGCGCGTCGGAAGCGATTTTCGAATATTTCCTTTCCGAAAAAATCGTGGAGTTTCACGAGAAATTTCCTGCCGTGAAAATCGAGCTTTCTACGGGTGTCACTCCTAAAACGGTGGAAGAGCTTAAAGCCCGTCAATGCGACGTAGCGTTCGTCAATTTACCTATAGAGCCTGATAGCGAATTAAAGTTATACGGCAACTGTATGCGCCTTACCGATATTTTCGTCGTAGGCGAAAAAATGTCCGACTTGGTAAAAAACGTAATGCCTCTGTCAAAGCTTAAAAATTATCCGTTAATTACGCTGGACTCCAACACGGTGGCTCGACGTTCTTTAGATAATTTCTGTCAATCTCTTGGAATAGAGCTTTCTCCTGCCGTAGAAGTGGGGAGCTGGGACATGCTCAAACGCTTAGTATCCAGCGGAATGGGAATAGGGGTAATCCCGCGTGAATACGTGCAGGAAAGCTTGCGTGAAAAAACGCTCTATCAGTTGCCGACAGACCCCGTGCTTCCCGTTCGTTCGGTGGGAATGTTGCTTCCAAAGCACGGCACGACGACCTACGCGCTCCGTTGCTTTTTATCGCTTTTTAATATTCGTTTATAATCTAAGGAAATTTTATTTATGGCAAAACCTAATAAACTTTTAAGAAACTTTTGTATTATCGCCCATATCGATCACGGAAAGAGTACCCTTGCCGACCGCTTAATGGAACGCACGGGTCAAGTTTCTCAGCGTGATATGGAAGAACAGCTCCTTGACAGTATGGATATCGAGCGTGAGCGCGGTATCACGATTAAGCTTACGCCCGTGCGTATGTATTACACGGCAAAGGACGGACAAGAATACGAGTTTAATTTAATCGACACGCCGGGACACGTGGACTTCACCTACGAAGTCAGCCGTTCTTTGGCGGCTTGTGAAGGGGCGATTTTGGTGGTAGACGCCACGCAAGGCGTGGAAGCGCAAACGCTTGCGAACGTGTATTTGGCGATTGAGAACAACTTGGAAATTTTGCCCGTTATCAATAAAATCGACTTGCCGAGCGCAAGGATTGACGAAGTGAAAAAGGAAATCGAAGACGTAATCGGGTTAGATGCCGACGGCGTGCCTTGCGTTTCCGCGAAAGAAGGTACGAATATAGGCGACTTACTTGAAGCGATCACGCAATATTTCCCCGCCCCCGACGGCGATACGGAAAAGCCCTTAAAAGCGTTGATTTTCGATAGCTACTACGATAACTATAAAGGGGTTATTTTATTCGTCCGTTTAATGGACGGAACGGTGAAAGTAGGGGATAAAATCAAAACCTTTTTATCCGACGTGGTGTACGACGTCACCGAAGTCGGCGCGTTCGCGCCCGGACTTTTCCCCAAAGAACAGCTTTTGGCTGGGGAAGTCGGCTATATCGCCGCATCTATCAAATCTATTCAAGACGTAGCGGTAGGGGATACCGTGACCTCCGCAACCCGTCCTGCGCCTGCGCCGTTGCCCGGTTATAAAAAAGTACAGCCCGTCGTATTTTGCGGAATTTACCCGCTTGACGGCAGTAAATTCAACGATTTAAAAGAAGCTATTTTAAAATTACAACTCAACGACGCCGCTCTTATTTTCGAACCCGATAATTCTGTGGCGCTCGGTTTTGGATTCCGTTGCGGTTTTTTGGGACTACTGCACATGGAAATTATCCAAGAACGCATTGAACGGGAGTTTAATTTAGATATTATTACGACCGCGCCTTCGGTTAGTTATCTCGTTCATAAAACCAACGGCGACGAATTTTTTGTGGACAATCCTTCCCATTTGCCCGAGCCGTCGGATATCGAATATATGGAAGAACCTATCGTAAAAGCGGATATTTTTACGCCCCCTGATTATATGGGTCCGATTATGGATCTTTGCAAGGAGAAAAGGGGTGTGTTTAAAAATATGACCTATCTCGACGAACGGCGAGTAAAGCTTGAATACACTTTGCCGTTAAACGAAATCGTCTACGACTTTTTCGATAGCTTAAAATCGAGAACGAAAGGGTATGCAAGCTTTGACTATGAATTAGCAGGCTATCAACGCTCCAAGCTCGTACGGTTAGATATTTTATTAAACGGGGATATTTGCGACGCGCTCTCTACGATCGTGTTTGAAGACAGAGCCTACGAACGGGGGAGAACGCTTTGTGAAAACTTAAAAGAAGCCATACCCCGTCAGCTCTTTGAAATTCCCGTTCAGGCGGCGGTGGGCGGAAAAATTATCGCCCGCGAAACGGTAAAAGCGGTGAGAAAAGACGTACTTGCCAAATGCTACGGCGGGGACATTACGCGTAAGAGAAAACTGCTTGAAAAGCAAAAGGAAGGCAAAAAGCGTATGCGCCAAGTGGGTAGCGTAGAAGTTCCTTCCGAAGTATTTATGGAAATTTTAAAGACGAATAAGGATTAAGGAGTAAACGTATGGCGGGTATCTATATTCATATCCCATTTTGCAGACATAAATGCTCGTATTGCGATTTCGTGTCTTTCCCCGACAAGGTAGAGTATGCGGAAGCGTATATGGCTTGCTTATATAAAGAATTGAAAATGCGCGGGGAAGAACTCAAAGACCGTACGTTCGATACGGTATATTTCGGGGGCGGTACGCCTTCGTATATTCCCCCGAAACTCATTCTCGGCGCAATGAACCAAATCAAAAAATGTTTTAAACTTGCCGAAAACGCGGAAATAACGTTGGAGCTTAATCCCGGTACGATAGGCGAAAGCAAGGTGAAAACCTATCTCGAAGCGGGAATTAACCGTTTTTCCATCGGTTTGCAAACGGCAATCGACGAACAACTTGAAGATTTGGGCCGTATTCATAACGCGCGGGACTACGTGTACGCCACGAAACTTTTAAGCGGACAAAATTTCAGCACCGACGTTATGCTCGGCTTAAAAAACCAAACGAAAGAAGATATCAAAAAAACGATTGAGCTTGCGCACGCTTGCGGGTCGAAACATATTTCTATGTACGCTTTAACGGTCGAAGACGGCACGCCTATTTACACCGATTACTTAAACGGCGAATTGCCCGATACCGACGAAGTCGCGGAAATGTACGACTACGGTTGTAAGCTGTTAAAAGAAAAGGGATACGAACGCTACGAGATTTCCAACTTCGCCATTCCGGGCTACGAAAGCAAACATAATTTAAACTACTGGAAACGCGGGGAATATATCGGGTTTGGCGTATCGGCAAGCTCGTTTATGCAGGGAAGTCGGTTTACGAATACCTTTCAGCTTGACGAATATATGAAATGCGTAATTTCGGGTTTTTATCCCGCAATCACCTGCGAAAAGGTCAGTGATGCGGAATCAAAATTTGAATTTATTATGTTAGGGCTTAGAACGAAATACGGCGTTTCGCTTAAAGAATATAAGAAAATTTTCGGCAACGAAATAGCGGAAGACTTCCCTAAAGCTTTGCGGGAAAGCGTAAAATATCTTGAACTCGACGGCGATAGAATTCGAATTAAAGATGAATTTTTATACGTTCAAAACAGTATCTTAATGCCGTTTATGGACGAGCTTCCCGTTGAAGAAAGCAAGGATAAGCCGACGGAGAGCGTACAATGAAAAACATTATCTTAATGGGAATGCCTGGCGCGGGTAAAAGTACGCTCGGCGTAGTGCTTTCCAAAAAAATCGGCTACGGCTTTATCGATAGCGACAGCGTAATCGTTGCGCGGGAAGGAAAACGGCTTTGCGAATTGATAGAAGAGCTTGGGAACGAAGGCTTTTTAAACGTGGAAGCAAAGGTGAATAGTGCGATTTGCGCAAGCCGTTGCGTTATTTCAACGGGCGGCAGCGCAGTCTACCGTGCGGATGCTATCAATAAAATGAAAGAAAACGGAATCGTGGTTTATTTAAAGCTTTCCTACGAAGAAATTTGCCGTCGGCTTGGAGATTTGAAAACGCGTGGCGTAGTGCTCAAACAAGGTTTTACCTTTCGTGATTTATTTGACGAACGCGTTCCGCTTTACGAAGCTTTGGCGGATTATACCGTAGAGCTCGACGGAAATTCCATTGAAGAGAACGCAGAAAAAATTCGGAGGGAGATTGAATGCGAGCTGACCGAGTAAAAATCGCTGTCTACGGCGCAGGCGCAATGGGCACGGTTCTCGGCGCGTTTTTAACGGAAGCAGGCGTAGAATGTGATTTAATTTCCCGCAACCTTGCGCACGTGCAAGCCATGCAAAAACAAGGCGCAATCGTCGATTGTATAGCCGACAGAGAAAAGAAAATCATTCCCGTTCACGCGTTGTTGTCCGAAGAGATGACGGCGCGCTACGATTTGATTTTTCTAATGACTAAACAACGGGAAAATAAAAAGCTCGCAGAGTTTTTAAAAGAAAAATTAACGTCGGACGGCGTAGTTTGTACCACGCAAAACGGCTTGCCCGAAGAAAGCCTTTGCGAAATTTTGGGCAAAGAGCGAGTGTACGGCGCGGCGGTTTCGTTCGGGGCGAATATGCTTGGGGAAGGAAAGGTGGAGCTCACGTCAAAGCTTTCTTCTATGTCTATGCAAGTAGGCGGGTATCAAAACGCAAACGATAAACTTCCCTTATTTGAAGAAATACTCGGTAAGATTTCTGCTGTTTGCAAGAATGAAGAATTTTTAAAACCGACGAAAAATTTAGCGGGCGCAAGATGGAGTAAGCTTTCTATCAACGCCGCATTTTCGGGATTGTCCGTTTGTACGGGCTGTACTTTCGGGAAGATAGCCAAGCGCAAAAAATCTAAAAAGATTGCCCTTGCCATTATTCGGGAATGTCTTGCGGTGGCAAACGCTTTAAATATTGCAGTAGAGCCTATGCAAGGGCACGATTTGCAAACGCTTTTCGGGGGTGGCGGTGTTTTTCAAAATATCAAGGCGAAATTCGTTTTACCGATAGCAATGAAAAAACACGCGCTTTTGAAATCGGGAATGTTGAAAGACGTAGAAAACGGAAGAAAATGCGAAATTGATTTTATCAACGGAAAAGTCGTAGAGCTTGGCAAACGGGTCGGCGTACCCACTCCTTTTAACAAACGGGTGGTGGAAATCGTGCACGGGATTGAAAACGGCTTATATGAAATTTCCTATGAAAATTTAGATTTTTTTATAGAATGACGGGTAAATTATTGACTTAAACGCACGCGAGTGCTAAAATAAAACAAAAAAGGAAGAACTATTTATGGATTTAAACAAATTAGCGGACGCACTCATCACCGATAAAGACGTGAAACCGCTTGACTATTACGAACAGCGCTATCCCTTGCGCAATTTGGAAAAAGGCGCGCAGGTGACCCGTTTAGCCCCCAGCCCGACGGGATTTATGCACTTGGGAAATTTATACGTTGCGCTTGCGAACGAACGTATTGCGCACCAAAGCGGCGGGGTATTCTTTTTGCGTATCGAAGATACCGACGAAAAGAGAAAAGTGGAAGGGGCAGTCGAAGTCATTCATTCGTCTTTGAAATATTTCGGGGTAGAGTTTGACGAAGGAGCAGATCTTTGCGGGGAATACGGTCCGTATTATCAACGCCAACGTGCGGAAATTTATCACGCGTACGCAAAAGAACTCATCAAAAAAGGCTTAGCGTATCCTTGTTTTTGTACGGAAGAAGACTTGGAAAAAACGCGAGAATACCAAACGGAAAACAAGCTTTTACCTGGTTATTACGGCGAGTTTGCAAAATGCCGTACTTTGACGGAAGAAGAAATTTATGAAAATTTAAAAGCGGGCAAGCCTTACGTTATCCGTTTAAAATCGCAAGGGGACGTAGAGAAAAAATCTACTTTCCACGACGAAATTAAAGGGGATATCACCGTCACGGAAAACAACCAAGACGTGGTAATTTTAAAATCCGACGGTATTCCCACCTATCATTTCGCGCACGCAATCGACGATCATTTTATGCGTACTACGCTGGTTTTGCGCGGGGAAGAATGGCTTTCGTCGTTGCCGATTCATATCGAGCTTTTCAACGTGCTCGGGTTTAGACTTCCCAAATACGCTCATAATTGTTCCATTCAAAAAATCGACGGAGAAACGCGCAGAAAACTTTCTAAGCGTAAAGATCCTGAAGCTTCGCTCACCTTTTATCGTGAAGAAGGGTATCATAAGCAAGCGGTGAAAACGTATATGATGACCCTTTTAAATTCGAATTTCGAAGAATGGCTCTTGAAATTCCCCGATAAACCTATCGACGAGTTTAAATATTCTATCAATAAAATGGGCAAGAGTGGCGCGCTGTTCGATATATTAAAGCTCAACGACATTTCCAAAACCGTTTTATCTAATTTGTCTGCGGAAGAAATGTACGACTTCTTAAAAGAATGGGCAGAAAATTTCGGAACGGACGAACAAAAGAGATATTTCGACGATAAGGACTACCTTTGCAAAGTGCTTACGCTTTGTATGGGAATCGGCGGGAAAAAACGCAGAAAGGATTTTATTTGCGCAAAGCAAGCGGTGGAATTTATTTCGTATTTCTTCGACGAAACCTTTGCGCCGTCTTACGAATACCGTTTCGACGGGGCAATCGTCAAAAAAATCCTTTCCGATTTCAAGAACGCTTATTCTTATGCAGACGATTGTTCAGCTTGGTTTGAAAAGTTAAAAGTAGTTGCCACCGAAAGCGGGTTTGCAACGGATATGAAAGCCTATAAAGCGAATCCCGAAAACTATCCCGGCAACGTTTCCGATGCGGCGGAAATGCTTAGAATTGCCACAACGGGGCTTGCGAACACGCCCGACCTTTGGACGATTATGCAAATTCTCGGCGAAGCAAGAACGCTCGCAAGATTAGAAAAAGCCATTCTCGCCCTTTGATAAAATTTGATAAAAAGATAACCCCCGATTTTATGTATCGGGGGTTGCGTTTTTTAAGATAAACGGTCAATTTTCTTCCGCTAAAAGTTCTTTCATTGCGTACACGCCCGCAGGCTTTCCGTGCAAATACTTCGCTGCGCGGATTGCGCCCGCTGCAAACACACGCTTAGAACGCGCGCTGTGCGAAATGGTGATAATTTCGTCTTCGCCTGCAAACATCACTTCGTGTTCACCGACGATCGTGCCACCGCGTACGGCGTGAATACCGATTTCCGTTTTTTCACGCGCACCTACGATTCCTTCTCTGCCGTTCACGAATTTCTTCTTGCCGTCGAATGCTTCGTTTACCGTATCTGCAAGCATCAGCGCCGTTCCGGAAGGGGAGTCCTTTTTTAAATTATGGTGCTTTTCGATAATTTCTACGTCGAACGAATCGCCTAAAATTTCCGCAGCCGCTTTGCACAGTGCTTGCATAAGGTTTACGCCTAACGAAAGGTTTGCCGTTTTAAAAATCGCGGTTGTTTTTGCGTATTCATCAATCAACGCCAAGTCGGCAGGGGAAAATCCTGTCGAAGCTAATACTATCCCAAGTCCTTTATTTTTTGCATATTCCAAGCGTTCCGCTAAATTTTGAGAAGAAGAAAAATCGATAATCACGTCTGCTTCTTCTTGAATATCGGCAAAACTTTTATAAACGGGTATTCCTATTTCACGGGGGAATAAATCCACTCCGCAAACGGCTTTCGCGCTCTCGTCGCCTTCCAACAAAGAAAGTACGTTTCCGCCCATTTTTCCGCACGCACCGCAAACGATTATCCGTGTCATACGCCCATCTCCAAACCGTAGTTTTTCATAGCCGTACGAAGTTTTTCTTCGTTTTGCGGCTCAATCTTCGTTAAGGGCGCGCGGGGATTGCCTGCGTTAAAGCCTAAAAGGTTCATAGCTTGCTTAACGGGAATCGGATTCACTTCCACAAAGCAAGCGTTTGCAAGGGGAAGAAGCTTATCGTTCAGAGCGATTGCTTCTTGCATTTTGCCTTCGTGCACGAGCGTGCAAAGCTTTTTCACGTCGGCGGGGATCACGTTAGACAACACGGAAATCACGCCCGCGCCACCACAAGCCAAAATAGGCAGGTTCAGCGCGTCTTCGCCCGAATATACGTCGCACTTTTCACGCACCAAACGGAAAGTTTCCATCGTTTTGCTCATATTTCCGCCCGCATCTTTAATGCCTGCAATATTTGGAATTTCCGCAATCTTCGCCATCGTAGCGGGTTGAATTTCCACGCCCGTCCGTCCGGGTACGTTGTAGGCAATTACGGGAATAGAAACGGCTTGACAAATCGCCTTATAGTATTCTACTAATCCGTTTTGCGTACATTTATTATAATAGGGGGTGACGGCAAGAAGTCCGTCTGCTCCGTAGCGTTCCGCTTTTTTTGCGGTCATCACGGCGTCGGCGGTGTTGTTGCTTCCGCAACCGAAAATAACTTTAGCTCTGCCCGCCACTTTTTTCACGGCGTAGTCCATTAAAACGTGTTCTTCTTCAAAGGACATAGTAGACGGTTCGCCCGTCGTACCGAGAAAGACGATTGCATCCGTCCCGCCTTGAATTTGGTGTTCAATCAATTCCCCGAGAACTTCGTAGTTGACGGAAGTTTCGTTAAAAGGGGTAATGAGCGCCGTTGCGCTACCTTGAAAAAATCCTTTCATAATTTAGTATATTCTCCTTATCACGCTTTTGTGATTTTTTTTAATCAAAATAACCTTTTGCGGCTAAAAGTTCGGCAAGAAGTACCGCACCGCCCGCCGCACCGCGCAAGGTGTTGTGGGAAAGTCCGATAAATTTATAGTCGAACAAAATATCTTCGCGAAGTCTGCCAACTGAAACGGTCATACCGTTGCCTTCCATTCTGTCGAGCTTGGCTTGCGGACGGTTGTCTTCTTCGAAATATTTAATAAACTGTGCAGGGGCAGAAGGTAAGCCGAGTTTTTGCGGTTCGCCTGAAAAATCTGCCCAAGCCTGTAAAATTTCTTCCTTAGAGGGTTTGTTTTCAAAAGATACGAACACCGCCGCCGTATGCCCGTCGGAAACGGGAACGCGCAGGCATTGCGCCGTAATCACGGGCGATTCGGCAAGCTTGATTTCACCGTCTTCCACCTTACCCCAAATCTTTAACGGCTCTTTTTCGCTCTTTTCTTCTTCTCCGCCGATATAGGGGATTACGTTGTCGAGGATTTCAGGCATAGTGTCGAAAGTTTTTCCCGCGCCGGAAATCGCTTGATAGGTGCAGACCGCCGCTTGTTTAATTCCGTATTTTTTCAAAGGGTGCAAAAGGGGTACGTAGGATTGCAAAGAGCAGTTGGATTTTACCGCGATAAAACCGCGCTTGGTGCCCAAACGTTGTTTTTGCGCCGAAATAACTTCCAAATGCCCGTCGTTAATTTCGGGAATAATCATAGGCACGTCGGGCGTAAAGCGGTGCGCGGAGTTGTTTGAAACGACGGGTACTTCCATTTTTGCGTACGTTTCTTCCAAAGCGCGAATTTTCGCTTTGTCCATATTGACTGCGCAGAACACGAAATCCACATTTTTTGCAATAACTTCTTTGTCTGCTTCCGCATCTAAAATTTTCATTTCGCGGTATTTTGCAGGGATAGGGGTTTCAAACGCCCATTTATTGCCAACGGCTTCCGCATAGGTTTTGCCTGCGGAGCGCGCGGACGCCGCCAAAGCGACGACGTTGAATTGCGGGTGCTTTTCCAAAAGAAGCATAAATCTTTGTCCAACCATACCGGTTGCGCCGATAACGCCAACGTTGTAAGTTTTCATAATATAGAACTCCTAAAAAATTATTTACGATAAAAAGAAAGAACGGCGAACCGTCCTTTTGAGTATAGTTTACGATAGTATTTAAAACTCGTAAATAGCTCAACACAAGACGGTGTCAGTCATACGGGTATTCTCCCGTATGCCCAGCGCGGTTGGAATATTTCCGCACTTCGGCGGAGATACCCTTTCCTTTGGTTGGGCTCAAAGCAAAATTATTCCGTATTTTGCATTACCCAAAAAGTACTGATGTTCTTCCGCTCCTCTATTTGACAAGTGTATTTTATCATATTCTTGTAAAAAAGTCAAAGAATTTTCATAACTTCGAAATTTTATTTTAAATTTTCTTGCAATTTCCTTGAAATTATCTTAAATTTGTAGTAAAATAGAATGGATAAAAAATAAAAACGAAAAAAGCGTTTGGCTTTTTCAAATTTTGGAGTTAGAAAATGGCGCAACAAAAGAAAGGGTTTATTACCCGTATGCTCGAAGGCAAAGAAAAAAGCGAAGAATACGCAAGAAGTACTTTGCCCACAAATCGCTGGCAGTTGTTCTGGGACGTATTCAAAGGCAACTTCGGCAAAATCGTAAAAATCAATTTGTTGATTTTATTATTCTTCGTTCCTTTAATCGCGATTATCGTCGTTAGAATGATGATCGGCGAAAGCAACGGTATTATTTATCCTTTCGGGGCAAATCTGACGGTAGGTTATCCCGCTGCGCCGAATCTGCAAGGTCTTGCGGAAATGCTCACCTTGCAAACGGATATGTTGGCGTATTTAGCCGTGATTATCTCTATGTTTATCGCTTCGGTTGGCCTTGCAGGGGGTATGTACGTTATCCGTAATATGATTTGGACGGAAGGTGTATTCGTCGCGAACGACTTTTGGCGCGGGGTTAAACTCAATTATAAAAACGCGTTGCAAACGAGTATGTTCTTTACGCTCGTTTTAACCCTTTCTATGACCCTTATCAATTTCTCTGAGTTTTCGTTGGCGATTGCCGACGTAAGCACTGCGCAAGAAGTATGGTTTAATATCTCCGAAGCGTTTAGCTACGTATTAATCGTGGTTGTGGGGTTAATGTCCTTTTGGATGATTGCGCTCGGGGTAAACTACGAACAGAAATTTTTCGTATTGATGAAAAATTCTTTCTTGATTATGCTCGGTACTCTTCCCCAAACGATTTTCTTCGGAGCAATCGCGCTGTTGCCGTTTATTTTGTTCTTATTCGGCGGTAGCTTCTTTATGATGCTTGCGATCGTCTTCGTAATTCTTTTCAGCTTTTCGTTTGTTTTACTCGTATGGCTGGATTTTGCGCAATGGGTATTCGATAAATATATCAACCCGAAAATCGAAGGCGCGAGAGTGGGCAGGGGTATCTATAACAAAGACGGTTCTTCTTCGCTTGAAGGGGAAAGTGCGGCTGCAATCGAATACGAACGGGCTATTTTGGCTGCGGGTAGATCCCGCTTGATCGCTCGCCCGATTAAACCGATTGACGACGATTTGCAAGTTTACGAGCTTCCCACGTCTTTCACTCGTGAAGACTTGAAGCGCTTACGCGAAAGTAAACAAAATATCGCGCAGGATACCGAAGCGTACGCAGAAGAGCATAAGAACGATTTGAAATACGTGGAATACAATAAAAAATTCGACGAGCGCGAAAAGGCGTTGCAGGAAGAAGACGCGAAAGGCAAACGCAAAAAGCGTAAACCGCCGAAAATGCTCGGTCAATAAGTATATTTTTACGAAACCGCCAAGCAGCGGCGGGAAGGAGCCGTATGGAAAGGAACAACGCGTATGCGGAGCTTGCCAAATGGTTTGAATATCTGAACGACGACTGCGACTATGAAAAATGGTCGCAGTATTTAATTTTGCATTTAAAAAAGTATCCCTTGTCAACAGGCTTAGACGTCGGTTGCGGGGGCGGTTGGTTTACCCGTGCTTTTCAAAAAGCAGGATATCAAACGACGGGGCTTGACGTATCTGCGCAAATGTTAGGCTACGCGCAAGAACAAGCCCGTAAAGAAGGCTTGCGCGGGGAATATATTCTTGGAGATATTACGAAGATTAAATTACCCGCCCGTTTTGATTTTGTTAGCGCAATTAACGATTGTGTGAATTATATTCCAAAAGAAAAATTGCGTTTAGCGTTTAAAAACGTTCGTTCTGCGTTAAATAAAAAGGGGATATTTTTCTTTGATATCAGCTCGGAGCGAAAGTTTCGCGAAAAGATTGCAGATACTGTTTCCGTTGACGATAGAGAAGATATCACCTATATTTCCTTTAACCGCGTAGATGGCGAAAAGGCAACGCTCGACGTTTCTTTGTTTGTGAAAAACGCTAACGGCGACTATTCAAGACGGGACGAGCAACACGTACAGTATATATATAAGGAAGAAGAAATTCTTGCTTTGCTTGAAGAAACGGGCTTTGAACTTATCAAAGTAGAAGGACATTTAGGCGAAGAAAAAACGCAAAGCGACCGTATTTGTTTTTGGGCGCAAAAAGGATAAAACCGTTATGAAAAACACACTTCGTTGCTTGATTTTAAACGATCAAGTTTCCCTTACGGCTATCGATACGACGGAGCTCGTAAAGAAAGGCATACAACTTCATCATCTTTCGAAAAGCGCGGCGACTACGCTTGGAAAAGTACTTTCCTGTGTGGCGTTTATGAGCGCGGCGCTCAAAGAAAAAAAAGGTCAAATTTCCGTTTCTTTAAAAGGGAACGGCGCAGGCGGCTCTATCGGTGTTTCAGGTGATTTTGCAATGCATTTGCGGGGGTATATCGACGAGCCGAACGCAAACGGAAACGAGCAGTCTTTGCTTGGTGAAAGCGGTTCTTTGACGGTGGTGCGCGACGACGGCTACGCCCGTCCGTTCGTGGGGTCTTGCGCCTACGAGAAAATGAACGTAGACGAAGCGTTTGAAGAATATTACCGTATTAGCGAACAACTCCCGACGTTTATCGGCTCTTCCGTGCGTTTTAACGAAAACGACGAGTTAGCGTTTGCGGGGATTTGCGTGTTGCAACCCTTGCCTTTTGCCGACGAAAAAGCAGTGGAAGAGCTTCCGAAAGGGGAAGCGTTGCGCGCGCTTACGGCGGAAATGGAAGAAAAGGGAATCAACGGCTTACAAGAGCGTTTTTCAATAGACGGGAAGAAAATCGAATGGAAAAACGCGGTGTATCAATGCCATTGTTCAAGGGAATATTTGGCAGAAGTACTCACGTCTTTAGGGGAAGCGGAAATGCGCCGTATCGTTCAAGAAGACGGAGAGCTGAAAGCGCATTGTCATTACTGCAACACCGATTACGTGTTCAAGGAAGAAGATATAGACGGGATTTTTTCCGGTCGGTAAACGAAAGGATTAGCTATGGAAACTCGTAAAACGAAAAAAATAGATTTTAGCTACGACCGTTTCGGGCGTATGGCAGATAAATATTTTAACGACGGGAACTATGTTTCCGCCCTTCGTTTTGCGTATAAACAATACGACGGGTTCGGCGGGGACGGCGACGTGTATACCCGTCTTGCCGACATCTACGAGAATATGGGCTTATATTCTTCTGCGCTCAATTTTTGGTATAAGTTTTTAGATGAAAGTAGCGTGGAAGATTTACCCGATATCTACGAAGGATTAGCGGTTAATTATTTGAATATGGGGAACGACAGTCAATCAGCGTATTATTATAATCAGTTAATCGACGTAGACGATTCTTTGCCCGACGAAACGAAATACGAAATAGCCGAAACTTTTTCGGTGAAGAAAAAAGACCGTTTCCGTTTCGTGTATCCGCCCGAAAAAGCCGATTATTCCAAAGAGCTGGAAATAGGCTCTTTTGCGCTTAAAAACGGAGATTGCGAGAGAGCGATAAACTATTTGTCAAAGGTTGCGAAAGGCTCGAAAGAATACGTTCGCGCGCAAGAATTGCAAGCGGTTGCCTATCTTCTTTCCGAGCGGGCGAACAAGGCGGAACAAATTTGTTTGGATATTTTACGGGAGTATCCCGAGAATGTGCAAGCTTCGTCTACCCTTTGCGCGGCGTATTTGGAACAAGACGAAAGAGAAAAAAGCTTAGAGCTTGCGCAAAAACTCGTAGACGGTAAGCAGGAAAACGCAGACGATATTTATAAAGTTGCGACCGTATGCTGTGAAAACGGTTTGCATCAAGCCGCGTATCAAAAGTTTCGGGATTTGGAAAAGGATATGCCGTACGACGGCAGAATGTTATATTTTCGGGCGGTTGCGGCGGCAAAAAGCGGGTATTTAAAAGAAGCGGCGGAAGATTTTGAACGGCTCTGCACTATTTATCCCGACGCTGCCGTAGCGAAATATTATTTAGAACGGCTGAAAGAATGGCATAAAGGCGATCCAATCCCCGAATTTACCTATTTTTACCGTGTACCCGAAGAAGAGCGGGTGCGCAGATGCGAGCTGTTAACGCAGATTGCCAAAATGACGAAAGAAGAAGCTGAGCTGTTTGGCGAGATTGCGCAAAGCGACGGGCTTTTCCGTTGGTGTTTCGACGAAATGGACGGAGCTGACCACGATTTGCAGTATTTAGCGTTAGCAATCGCCGTGTATACGTCTGCAAATGCTTTCCTTAGGGACGTTTTACTTGATTGCGAAGTTCTTGACGTGTTAAAAATAGAAACGCTGAGAATGTTGCTCGAACGAAACGAAAACGCTACGTTTGGGTTAGTGCTTTGCAATATCTATCGAAAAGTACGTTTGTTAAAGGTGGAAATCGGCAGAAAAAAACGCAAGAAATTTATTGAAGGCTATGCAAAACTCGCTTCGAAATTTATTGCAGTCAACGAAACGTACCCGAAAAAATTAAAAATAGCGACGGAAAAATTATACCGTGATTTGCAAGCAAGCGAACGCTTGGAGTTAATTGAAAGTAGCGACGATGTCGCTTGCGCTGTCTATTTTTTAAGCGGGTTAAAAGAGCTTGGAAAAGATATCGAACAAATTTCCAAAGCTTTTGAAGCGAACCCCGAAAAAGTGCGCGCGTTGCTTTCTTTTGGCGAGAGCGTAGCGCAAGAAAATAAACAGACTACGAGAGAGGAAAAGGACTATGAAACTTATTGATTTCGACGGAATGTTCGACGAAAAACTCGCAAAATATATCGAAGAAAATAAGGAAAAACACACCGAAAAGCAATGGGAAGAAATTATTCCCCGTCTTTATAAAAAATTCGGGGATACTTACGTATCGAAAATCAAATGTACGCCCAAAGAATACTATGCGAAAATGACGGAAACGGAGCTTGCGGAAATTCTTTCCGAGCATTTGTTGCAAGACGTACCCGTGCCTGAATTTTTATGCGCAGAGATAGAAACCCGTGATGCCGTTCCCGCCTTATTGCCCCTTTTAGACAGCCAAGACGAAGCGACGGTTTCTTACGCCATGAATTTAATTGCCGACGACGAACGGGCGTTCGATAAGTATTTCACTATTATCAAAGAAGACCGTTTAAACGCGGATATTCAAAACGACGCGGTAGAATTTTTTAAATTAAACGCCGATAAAGTCAAAGAAAGGGTGTTTGATTTATATAAAAACGGGGATTGCCAAGAATATTGTTTGGAAATTTTATCCCGCGTAAAACAGCGCGACGAAGCGGTTTACTCCTTGCTTTTAGAAAGCTTTTTAACGGCAGGGGAGCAGTTGCCTATGCGTTCAAGCTATCTCGCGGCGTACGGCGACGAGCGCGCGTTGCCTTATTTATTAGAACGCATTGAAGATACCACGATCGGTTTCGTGGAGTTCCAGGAATTAAAATACGCTATTGAAGCGTTGGGCGGGGAATACAACGAACCGCGAGATTTCACCGAAGATAAAGATTATTTAGCGGTGGAAGCGGCGGGGAGCGGGTTGCCCGATTTGTCCGAAAGTAATTTACCTAAGAGCTAAAAACGAATAGTTTTCATAAACGACCTAATCTTCGCATATAGTAAACCGTGAGGTTTTTTATGCGGAGATTTTTTTGTTCGCAAATAACGAAAAAGAACGACGAAGGGAGGTCGCGATGGAAAATTATAGCGTCTACGAAGATATTGCAAGCCGCACGAACGGCGATATTTACATAGGAGTAGTCGGACCCGTACGCACGGGAAAATCAACTTTTATCAAGCGTTTTATGGAAAAGATGGTAATTCCGTCAGCCGAGCCGTTGCAAAGAGCTGTGATGACGGACGAATTACCGCAATCTGCGTCGGGGCGTACCGTAATGACCACCGAGCCGAAGTTTGTGCCCGCAAAAGCAGCAAAAATCAGCGTGGCGAAAGGGGCGGAAGCGGCGGTTCGGCTCGTGGATTGCGTTGGGTTTTCCGTGCAAGGTGCAAGCGGTTTTGAAGAAGACGGCGCGCCAAGACTTGTGAAAACGGCGTGGAAAGACGAACCTATTCCATTCGAAGAAGCGGCTACTTTGGGTACGGAAAAAGTCATCAAAGAACACTCCACGATCGGGATTTTAGTGACG
>CAJGCN010000008.1 GCA_904501815.1 uncultured Clostridia bacterium | reverse complement strand
GTGGGTTGAGAAGGTAAACGCATTATCGTGGGTTCACGCGAGGAGCGAGAATGAACAAGCGCAATCCTTTTAAAAACGTTCACAAGTGACGACACTTTGCTAAGAGTCCCCCTTTTACGGAGTTTCGGAAAACAAGACAACCTATGTTTCGAGTTGGATTATTTATTAAAAAGTTGAGAAAATATTAAAAAAGTTATTAAAAACACTTGACGACAGTTTAAAACTGTGATATACTATGATTGTACTTGGCCGAAGTATTAAAAATTCATATTAAAGGAGTTTAAAAATGCAGCTAGAGTTGTCGGATATTGTAAAGTTATACAATCGTATTGATGAATTGGAAAAGAGAGTGGCTCAGTTAGAAGAAAAGTTCAATGTACAACAAAGCACAAACACATCTTGCGTGGAACGCTCTGCTTTCCCTGTAGAATGTGCAAATAGTAAATATAGAGCGTTATCAGAGTTTTTATATGAAAGTTGGGAAAAGAGAATTGTGTTATCTTATGAACAGTTGGAAGATATTTTGGGCTTCGCCTTGCCTGCAAGCGCTCATAATCTTCCGCAGTCTTATTGGGCAAATACGGAATATCACACATATGCAAAAAGCTGGTTGAAATTAGGTTACAAGGCAAAAGTTGATTTAGAAAATAAAAAAGTTGTTTTTGAAAGAAATTTATATTAAGGAGAGTAAGTATTATGGGATTTTTCAAAAAAGAAAATCAAATTAGTAGCATTATAAAAGAAAAATTAAAAGCAAATAACGGAAAAGCCTTAATGCCCACTTTACGCGGTGCGCCCATTGCATTTTGGCTTTCTCCGACAGGCATGGGGATTGAAACGGATAAATTGCCAAATTATATATTAGAATGGGAACATTTTGACGAAATTGTAAAGAAAGCAAATTCTTTGGGCGGTAAAATGTATCGCGGTGACGTTATAGCAATGAGTGGTGGCAAGCTTGGAGAAGAAATCCCCTACGATTGTATGGAAGGATTTATTGCAAGTGAGTTGTTGTTTACAGGAAACGGAATGTCTGTTACTCGCCGCTCCACATATTATTCTGGTATTCTTGCTTGGGCAGGGATTATTACTATACATAGAAGCCAAGGGAATGGAAGTTTTATTACCGTTAACATCAAATATCGTAATAGTTAAGCGGTTCAACTTACGTTACACTCGCTCCACCAAGTAAAACCTAAATTTAACCACCTATGGTTTGATTTAGGTTTTTTATAAAATGTACTTACAATGAAATATATAAAATCAAAAATATTTTTTTGCTCAAATACTTTTCTTTTTTAGAAAAAAGTGGTATACTATAAGTATAGAAAACCGTTTGTGAAATTCGGAGATGATTATGAAAATTACCGCTACCATTAAATACGTCGGCGTGAACGATACGTCGCTCGACCTGTTCGAAGGGCAATACCCCGTCCCTAACGGAATTGCGTATAATTCCTACGTGATTTTAGACGAAAAAATTGCCGTTTTCGACACGGTAGACGGCGGGTTTGAAAAAGAATGGCTGGAAAATTTGGCTGATGCGCTCAAAGGCAGAACGCCCGATTATTTAATCGTACAGCACATGGAGCCCGACCATTCGGCGAATATCCTTGCGTTTACAAAAAGATATCCGACGGCGAAAATCGTGGCGTCTAAGCAAGCGTTCGTAATGATGAAAAATTATTTCTTGCAAGATTTTTCCAAGAAACAAATCGTCGTTGGGGAAGGGGATAAATTACCGCTCGGCGAACATACGCTTACCTTTTATTCCGCGCCTATGGTGCATTGGCCGGAAGTAATCGTTTCATACGAAGAAAAGGAAAAAATCCTGTTTTCCGCCGATGCGTTTGGCAAGTTCGGCACTCTCGATACCAACGAAGATTGGGCTTGTGAAGCCCGCCGATATTATTTCGGTATCGTAGGCAAATACGGCGTTCAGGTGCAAAGTTTATTAAAAAAACTTTCAAGCCTTGACGTTCGCACGATTTGCCCCTTGCACGGACCTATTCTTAAAGAAAATTTAGCGTATTATCTTAATTTATATAACGTTTGGTCGAGCTACGGCGTGGAAAGCGAAGGCGTGTTGATTGCGTATACTTCCGTATATGGGAACACGAAAAAAGCGGTGGAGCTGTTGGCGAAAAAACTTGAAGAAAAGGGCTGTAAAAAAGTCGTGCTGACCGATTTGGCTCGCTCGGATAGATCGGAAGCGTTGGAAGATGCGTTCCGCTACGGCAAAGTCGTGCTTGCGACGACGACGTATAACGGCGGGATATTCCCGTTTATGCGGGAGTTTATTGCCGATTTGGTCGAGCATAATTTTAGCAACCGTACGGTAGCGTTCATTGAAAACGGTAGTTGGGCGCCGATGGCGGCTAGAGTAATGAAATCAATGTTAGAGCCTTGCAAAAATTTGCAATTTTTAGAAACGACCGTGAAAATTTTGTCTGCGTTAAGCGACGGAAACAAATTGCAAATTGAGGCGCTTGCCCAAGAACTTTGTCAATAAGTAAGGAGGAATATATTATGAGCAAATACGTTTGTGGCGTATGCGGTTGGGAGTATGACGAATCCGACGGGTATTCCGATCAAGGAATTATGCCCGGCACGAAATTCGACAGCTTGCCCGAAGACTTTACTTGCCCCCTTTGCGGTGTAGGAAAAGAAGAATTTACGAAAGCAGAATAAACAAAAAAAAGGAGTATATACAATGGAAAATTATATGGTTTGCAACTGTAAACAAGTAAGCTACACGGATATCGAGCGCGCGCTTGAAAACCACACGAAAATGGAAGACGTTTTGGAAGTTTTTGACGACGTACAAAAAATCACCCATTGTTCGACGGGTTGTGGCGGTTGCCACGATAAAGTACTCGGCGTAATTTCTGAAATTATGATGCGTTGAGAAAGAAACGGAAGACAAGGAAAACACCCCCAGACGGGGGTGTTTTTGCGTTAGAGAGAGTTGTTTACTCTTCTATATATTCCGCAATATCTTCTAATCGGCAATGCAAAATACGGCAAAGAACGTTTAAAGTATACGTGCTTACGTTATCGTTTTTACGGAGTCGGTCTAACTGCCCCGTACTAATTCCGTAGGTATTTATCAATTTGTATTGGGAAATCCCTTTCTCTTTTAGGGTATCCCAAAGCTTTTCGAAACTTATCATAAAAATATTATATCACATTGCATTTTAGTTGACAATTGCCCGTATTCGGGCTATAATAATAACATACATAGTATGTGTATAAAGGAGATTTTTTATGAAGAAAAAATTTTTGAGAATGTTGACGGGTATTTTAGCGTGTACATTGCTTTCGTTGTGTTTTGTTGCTTGCGGTGGCGGAGAGAACACGGAAAATAACGAACAAAAACCGAACGTAGAGCAAGGCGCGGATAATTCAAACGGAAACGAGCAACCCGAAAAAAACTCTTATACTATTACGTGGGTCGACGAAAACGGTGGAACGCTTGCGAGTACGAGCGTAGCGGAAGGCGAAAAGCCTTCGTATTTTTACGAAAAGACGGATACGGCGGAGTGGGACTATACCGTTTTGGGTTGGAGCTTGACGGCAAACGGCGAAATTTTATCGGCGTTGCCAAACGCAGACAATCATCAAACTTATTACGCGATAGTATCCAAAGTAAAGCGTACTTATACTCTTTCTTTTAATATGCAAGGCGGAGAAAGTACGCCTTCGCAAACTGTGGAATACGGCGGGATTGCCAAGCAACCCGAAACGCCAAAATACGAAGGCTATAAATTTATGGGTTGGTATACGGATGCGGACGGGAAAAACGCCGTAGATTGGAATAAAACGATTACGGGCAATACCGTTTACTATGCCGTTTGGAATAAAAAAGTAGATATAGGAGAGTATTTAAAGGAGTTGTTGCAAAGCTATCAAGCAAATCCTTACGAATATATTCCCGAGAGTATGACTTCGGAAGCGAGCGCGCATTTAATTTCTACCGAGCAGGCGAATCAAACGTATTCTTCGTTTGTAAACGTTTCGAATATTCCCGTTGGGGGCTTTGGCGAACAATGGAATATGGTGCTTACGAATTTAAAGCAATCGGCTACCTTTTTCTCGGTTTTAAATACGGTAGAAGGGCTTACAACTTCGTCGCTTGCGACGTTTAATAACTATTTAGATAAAAATCCTGCCGATACGGCAAGACATAGTTTTGCGAGCGGTATTTATAGCATTACTATTGATTTTAACGGTGAAACTATTGATTACGTATTAGATTATACGGCGAATATTCCCCTGTTTGGAGAGCAAACGGTACAAATCGCTTTGCAAATGGATATCCAAACCAAAGACAAGACGGTTAGAATACAAATCGGGGAAGCAAACGCTTTACGGTATATTCTTTCGGAAAATTCTTATGAATTTGCTATTCAATATTTAGGGGTCAGAAGAGCGTATTTTTCAATTGAAAAGACTGACGAAGGAGTGATTAACGGGCATATTTGTGAATATTTGACGGTTTCAGGCGTACAAATACAAAGCTCGGCGGATTTTTATATCGACGAGAACTACGTAAGCGCAGTCGGAAATAAAGCGGACGGAATGGTAGGGTTTACGGGCTATATCAGCGAGCTGTACACCGTTTTCGATGGAAAGCTCGTCGGCTATGAAGTACAAGAAACCCTTTCTTCTATTACCTATAATACCGTTTGGGTAGAGATTTCCGCGTTGCAAGGCGTCAATTCAATAAAATACAAAGAAGGGGTATCAAATCAAGAAGAGTCGGCGTTTTTCGTCAACGGCTCTTCGAAGGCTTGGGAGAGTAAAAAAGTCGGCGGATTTTCCTTAAAAGCCTTGTCGAGAAGATTTGATATAGAGTTCCGTACGCAATATTTTTATACGTACGATAATACGACGAACGAATATTCTTGCGTCGCGCTGAAAGTTCCTATGCTGTTCGTGCAAGAAGAAAACTACGATACCTTGACTTCCGACGTCGCTTCGACGAATAATATAAACGTGTCCGTACAAATAGAAAATGCGGACTTAACGAGATTGTTAAAAGATTACGACGAGCTTTTGCCGTTATTTATAGAAAATAAACAAGCGATTACCGTTGATATAATTCTTGAAAAAATTGGAGAAAAAATTATTTTTGAATAAGAAACCGAAGACAAGGAAAACACCCCCAGACGGGGGTGTTTTTTCGCGTTAGTTTTGGGAAGGTTCATAAAATTCTACGAGTTTTTGATAGAAACGGAAACGCTCAAGGCTTTCCTTTTCTGCTTCCGCAAATAACTGTTTGGCAAGGGCAGGGTCGGATTTATACAGCGAAGCGAAGCGGTTTTCTCCGAGTAAAAATTCCTTAAATTCCAGCGTAGGGGCTTTGCAGTCCAACGAAAAAGGATTTTTGCCTTGCGCTTTTAACGCAGGGTTAAAGCGGTATAATTGCCAGTATCCGCTGTCCACCGCGCGTTTTTCTTCTTCCATTGATTTGCCCATAAATACGCCGTGAGAAATGCAAGGGGAATACGCAATTACGATAGACGGTCCGTCGTAGGCTTCCGCTTCCGTGAGCGCGTTTAGAAGCTGTTGCTTATTCGCGCCCATAGAAACTTGCGCGACGTACGCCGTTCCGTAAGCGAGCGCCATAAGCCCTAAATTCTTCTTATGCGTGCGCTTTCCTGCCGTAGCAAATCTCGCTACCGCGCCCATAACCGTCGCTTTCGAAGATTGTCCGCCCGTATTTGAATAGACTTCCGAATCGAGCACGAGAATATTCACGTTTTCGCCTTTGGATAAAACGTGGTCTAACCCGCCGTAGCCGATATCGTACGCCCAGCCGTCCCCGCCGATAATCCAAACGGATTTTTCCGTTTCGTCTGATTTTTGCGCGTTCAAAGCAAGGCGCATACCATAGCCGAATTCGGCGTTGTCTTCAAAAAGGGAGTTTGCCCACGCAGGTCCTTTTCCGTCTTTATTTTTAGAATAAGGGCAGGTAGGGGAAGATCCGCCGTAGATAGACGAACAGCCCGTTGCGTTCGCGATAATCATTTTTTCACCGAAAAGTTGGGTGAGAACTTTAATATACGGCGTTTCACCGCACCCGGAGCAGGCGTAAGAAAATTCAAACAACGGCTCTGAGAACTGACTGCCCTTTACGCTCGTGCGCTTGAAAAGACTCGTATCCGATTTAGGAAGACTTTGCGCAAATTCCCAGTTTTTCCCTTCGGCGGGCATTAGATCGGTGGCAGGGGTCATTACGAGCGCCTTTTTCGGCGCGGGGCAGGTGCGCGCGCAAACCCCGCAACCCATACAGTCGTGCGCAGATATTTGCATACGAAACTTAGACCCTTTTATGCCCGTAGCAGGTACGCAAGTAAATTCGTCGGGCGTAGTTTCCGTTTCTGGGAAAACGATAGGTCGAATGGTCGCGTGCGGGCACACGAAAGAACATTGATTGCATTGAATACAGTTTTCTGGTATCCATTTTGGCAATTCGTGCGCCATACCGTGTTTTTCAAGTTTGGTCGTACCCGTAGGCACGCTTCCGTCCGCTTGAAAAGCAGAAACGGGCAGTTGATCTCCTTTTAAGGATAAAATAGGGTGAATAAATTTACGGAAATATTCGTTTTCGGGTATTGCTAAAAGGGGTGCGCCGTCGCTCGTTTCCTGCCATGAGCTTGGATAGTCAATTTTGCGCACCGCGTCGGCTGTTTTTTCGATAGCCGTAAGGTTCATCTCGACCACGCCCGTGCCTTTTTTGGAAAATTTTCGAATTAACTCGGCTTTTAAGAGCTCGGAAGCTTTTTCGTACGGCATCAGCGAAGGATTGACGAAAAAGAACGCCGCTTGCATAATCGTGCTCGTTTTTCCGCCTAAGCCCACTTCGTTTGCTATGCTCGTAGCATCAATCACATACAAAGTCGCCCGTTTATTAGCGATTTGGTTTTTTACGGGGGCAGGGAGTCGTTTTTCAAGCTCAGAAAGTTCCGTAAAGGCACAGTTTAATAAAAACGTACCGCCGTCTTTTAGGTCGGAAAGCATATCGTAGCGGGTTAAATAGGACGGGTTATGACAGGCGATAAAATCCGCGCGGTTAATCAAGTATTCGGAACGGATAGGGGTTTTGCCAAACCGCAAGTGGGAAACGGTCGTACCGCCCGATTTTCTCGAATCGTAGTTGAAATATCCTTGCACGTATAAGTCGGTATGATCTCCGATAATTTTAATGGAATTTTTGTTCGCGCCTACCGTACCGTCTGAGCCAAGCCCGTAGAATTTGCAGGCGACGACGTTGGGATTTTTAATCGAAAATTCGCCGTTTACAGGCAAAGAAGTATGGGTTAAATCGTCGTGGATACCGACGGTGAAGTGGTTCTTCGGCTGGTCGGCTTTTAAATTCTGGAAAATCGCTTGGCACATGGCGGGGGTAAATTCCTTTAACCCCAAGCCGTATCTCCCCCCGTATACCTCGATTTCTTCTCTGCCGTGTTCTTTGAGCGCGGCGCAAACGTCGAGATATAAAGGTTCTCCGATTGCGCCTGCTTCTTTCGTGCGGTCAAGTACGGCAAGTTTTTTACAGCAAGCAGGGATTGCGTTCACGAAATCGGCGGTGGAGAAGGGGCGGTAAAGACGTACCTTAATCAGCCCGACCTTCTCCCCGTGCGCGTTTAATTCTTCTACCGTTTCTTCCAGCGTTTGTCCACCGCTACCAAGAACGACGGCTACCCGTTCGGCGTTCGGAGCGCCGAAATAATCGAAAAGACGGTAAGCTCTACCCGTAATTTTTGCCACTTCGTTCATGGTTTCCTGTACCGCTTGAGGGGTGGAAAGATAATAAGCGTTTGCCCGTTCTCGGTTTTGGAAATAGGTGTCGGGGTTTTGCGCCGTACCCCTTTGAACGGGATTGTCGGGGGATAAAGCGCGGGCTTTGAAATCGGAAATTTTTTCTTTGTCGAGCAAAGTTTCTATTTCTTCGTAGTCAATTACTTGAATTTTGGAAATTTCGTGGGACGTACGAAACCCGTCGAAAAAGTGCAAAAAAGGAATAGACGTTTTCAGCGTGGCAAGATGCGCTACGAGCGCAAGGTCCATTACTTCCTGCACGGACGACGAAGCTAGCATAGCAAACCCGCTTTGACGGCAAGCCATGACGTCTTGGTGGTCGCCGAAAATGCTCAGCGCGTGCGCCGCCACCGCTCTCGCGCTTACGTGGAAAACGGTCGGGAGCAATTCGCCCGCGATTTTATACATATCGGGGAGCATTAAAAGCAAACCTTGACTGCAAGTGTAGGTAGTGGCGAGCGCACCGCAAGTGAGCGCTCCGTGCATTGCGCCTGCAACCCCGCTTTCCGATTGCATTTGCACGACTTTCGGAATGTTTCCGAATAGGTTGGTTTTTCCGCTTGCCGACCATTCGTCCGCAAGCTCTGCCATAGGGGTAGACGGGGTGATAGGGTAAATAACGGCGAGCTCGGAAAAGGCGTAAGAGATATAGCTTGCCGCCGAATTGCCGTCCATTGTTTTTTGGTGCATAAAAACCTCCGAATAAAAAATTTCTTTTAATATAGTATAACCGAAACCGCAAAAAACTTGCGTGGACGTATTAATAAGTTTAAAAGCGAAAATTCCGTGAAGTTTTTTCTGCAAGAATATTGCATTTTATGGATAAATATGTTATAATGTTTGCATAAGAGGAAATATAAAAATAAGTATAGGAGTAAAAGAGCTGGAAAACAAAAAAGAAAGTATAGGCGTAGCACAATCTTTATAAGTTTTGCAAAAAATCGTCTATTCTTTATTCGCTTGAGTTTTGCGTTTTACGAAAAGAAAAAAGTATGCTACAATAAAAATCGAAAAAATTCCTATTTTTCTCCTTTTTCAAAAGAAAGGATAAGACGATTTATGTAATTTACCCGTATTTTCATTTATTTTTATATTGCGTGAGAAGAAATAGTGTGATATAATAAGGGTACAAAATTTATCGTAAGGAGAACGACAATATGATTAAAGTGGCACAATTTGGCGAAGGGAATTTTTTAAGAACGTTCGTAGACGCGTATTTTGATACGCTCGTAGAAGAAGGAAAAGAATATTCGGTGGATATTATCAAGCCTATTACCTTCGGAACGCTCGAAAGATTTGTAAAACAGAACAATAAATATAATATCGTTTTACGCGGGGCAGAAAACGGTCAAGCCGTGCAAAAGGTGCGGAAAATCACCGTTTTGGATAAAGTAATCGACCCGTTTGCGGACGAAGAGAGCTATTATGCGGTGGCGAAGAACCCTGATTTGAAGATTATCGTTTCCAACACGACGGAAGCGGGGATTTGCTTTAACGAAGCAGACGATTTCAACGCGTTCGACGGCATTACCTATCCTGCAAAGCTCACGAAGTTTTTGTTGGAACGGTTTAACGCAGGGCTTGACGGGGTGTATTTGTTGCCCGTAGAATTGATTGACCATAACGCGGACGAGCTGAAAAAATGCGTAGATAACTATATCGAACTTTGGAAGCTTCCCGAAAGCTTTAAAGAATGGAACGCAACGCAAAATTTCTATTGCAACACGCTCGTAGACAGAATCGTTTCGGGCAATCCCAAAACGCAAGAAGATGCGGAGAGCTTGGAAAAGTTAATCGGTTATAAAGACGAATTAGTGTCCGTCGGCGAGCCGTTCGGTCTTTGGGCGGTAGAAAAGAAAGGGGATATCGAAAAGTATATCCAAGAAGGCGTACATAACATTGAAGTCGTTTTGACGACGGATATCGACTATTATAAAAAACGCAAAGTACGCGTTTTGAACGGTAGCCACACGAATATCGTACCTGCAGGGCTTTGGGAAGGGGCGATTACCGTATACGACTGTATGCAAGATAAAAAGCTTTTAGACTTTATGCTTGCGACTTTAAACGAAGAAATCGTGCCGTTCGTATCCGACAACGTAGAAGCGACGAAAGCGTTTGCCGACAGCGTGTTAGACAGATTTTCCAACCCTTATTTAAACCACTTGCTCACGAGTATTTCGCTCAACAGTATTTCCAAGTGGCGCGCGCGCAACTTGCCGAGCTTTAAGGATTATTATACCCGCTACGGCAAAATCCCCGCGAATATGACGAAAGGATTTTCCTATTTGATGAAGATTTATTCGTCGCTTAAAGAAAAGGACGGGAAATATTTCGTGCAGTTGCCGTCGAGAGAAATTCAAGTGCTTGACGATTTGCCCTATTTGGAATATTTCGTAAAAGGCGGGAGCGTTTCGGCGTTTATGAAAGACCAAGCCGTTTGGGGCGAAGATTTAACGGCGTACGCAGGGTTTGAAACCGCCGTTTTGGAAAACTTGCAAAAACTTAACGAAGGAAAAAGCTTAATTTAAAATAGTATGAATAAACAAAACGTAAAAAAGGAAGTGCTCGGCTATCTTTCTATGGTGATCGGTTGCGTGTTCTACGCGCTTTCCGTCGTGCTTTTTTTAGAGCCTTGCGGAATCGTTGCGGGTGGGATTACCGGGCTTTCCACCTTATTTCATTTATTGAATGAAAAACTGCCGATCGGTATGATTACTATCGCGCTCAACTTACCTATCTATTTATTCGGTTTGAAATACGTAGGCTGGAAATTTATTCTCCGCTGTATTTTAACGGTGGCGGTTTTGGGGATAACGACCGACCTGCTCGCCTTTTTACCCGCAATGACGAACGACAAAATTTTAGCGTCGCTCTACGGCGGGATTTGTCAGGGAATCGGAATCGGTCTGTTCGTAAAATTCCAGTTTTCGAGTGGCGGTACGGAGCTTTTAGGAAGATTGCTCTCCAAATGGACGAGAGTAGGAAATATTCCCGTTTGGGTGGGCATTTGCGACGCGCTTATCGTGCTTACGGGCGCGATTTGCCTGAGCGACGCGAACAATATTTTATTTGCCTTAATCGTGGTGTTCGTAAGTACGAAAGTTTCCGAAGTCGTGCTGTTGGGGTTGGAAAAGTCCAAGCTTTGCATTATTGTTTCGGATAAGGCGGAACAAATTTCCGAAGAACTGTTGCGCAACAGCCCGCGCGGTGTCACGCTCGTGGACGGGAAAGGTATGTATACCAAGCAAGAACACGGCGTATTGTTGACGTGCGTGAAAAACCGTCAGCTTACGCAACTCAAACAAATCGTGCACGCCGTCGACGAACACGCGTTCGTGATTATTAACGAGTCGGTTGAAGTGCGCGGAAAAGGCTTTAAAGATTGGAGTAAAGAAGAATGAAAGAAAAAATTATCATAAACGAAAAAGACAACGTCGGCGTAATGCTGGCGGGTACGGACGAAATCCCCGCAGGGCATAAATACGCGCTCAAAGACATTAAAGAAAACGAATACGTAATAAAATACGGACAAATTATCGGAAGAGCGAAGCGGGATATTAAAGCGGGCGAGTGGGTACATTCGCATAACTTAAAAACGCATTTAGACGAAAACGCAGAGTATTGCTACGAATTTTCCGCACGCGAAAGCCAAGCGCAAGAAGGGTATTTTAAAGGCTTTAAGCGCGCGCAAGGCAGAGCGGGGATTCGCAACGAAATTTACATTATCCCTACGGTCGGGTGCGTGAACGACGTTTGTCGCCGTTTGGAAAAGAAAGCGCAGTCGCTCGTAAAAGGCTCTATCGACGGGATTTTCGCTCTTACCCATCAGTTCGGGTGCAGTCAGCTTGGCGAAGACAATGAAAATATTAAAAAACTTCTTTGCGCAATCGCGCTCAATCCCAACGCAAGTTTCGTTTTGTTCGTAGGGCTGGGTTGCGAAAACAACGGTATGGACGGGATTAAAGAATATCTTGCGCCGTACGGCAGGGAGAATATCGAATATTTCAACTGTCAGGAAGTGGAAGACGAAATTGCTTACGGCTTAGAGATTTTGGAAAAATTTGCGCAAAAGGCAAAAGAGTTGAAACGGGAAAACGTTCCTTTGTCCGATTTGTGCTTAGGGCTTAAATGCGGTGGCTCGGACGGATTTTCAGGCATTACGGCAAACCCGCTCGTCGGCAGAATTTCCGACCGTATCGTATCTTACGGCGGGAGAGCGGTGCTTACCGAAGTCCCCGAAATGTTCGGCGCAGAGCAAATTTTAATGAACAAATGCAAAGACGAAAAAACCTTTGAACGCTATAAAAAGATGATCGTGGATTTTAAGGATAGCTATATCAAGCAAGGCTTCCCCGTCTACGAAAATCCGAGTCCTGGCAACAAAAAGGGCGGGATTACCACGCTCGAAGAAAAATCGCTCGGCTGTATTGAAAAGGCGGGTTCGACGAAAATCAACGCCGTGCTCGGCTACGGCGATACGGTTGAAGAAAAAGGGGTAAGCGTTTTGAACGCGCCCGGCAACGATTTGATAGCGGCTACCGCGCTTGCGGCGGCGGGTTGTCAAATGGTCCTGTTCACGACGGGCAGAGGCACGCCTTTTTCGACCTTCGTGCCTACTATGAAAATCGGTACGAATAATCATATTTCTTCGTATAAGGAAAACTGGATTGATTTCAACGCATTCCCGATGAACGAAGACGAATTGTTTGCCTTAGTGCTTGCGGTTGCGAACGGCGAGAAGAAAGTCAAGAGTGAAGATATTCGTGAAATCGCCTTTTTCAAAACAGGCGTCACGCTGTAAAACTGATTGATAAAAAAGAAAAAAGGAGCAAATTATGAGCTACATTAAAGATAACTTTTTACTTACGAACAAAACGGCGGAAAAGCTGTATAACGGCTACGCCAAAGATATGCCTATTTTCGACTACCATTGTCATTTGCCCGAAAAGCAAATTTTGGCAAACGAAACGTTTAACGACGTATTTGAAATTTGGCTCGCGGGCGACCATTATAAATGGCGGTTGATGAGAAATTACGGCGTAGACGAAGAAATGATCACGGGCAACGCTTCTCACAAAGAAAAGTTCTTGGTCTATTGCAAAACGCTCGGCACGGCGTTTGGCAACCCCTTGTATCATTGGTCGCAGGTAGAACTCAAAGAATTTTTCAACTGCGAGTTGGAAATCAACGAAGAAAACGCCGAACAGATTTGGGATTGGTGCAACGAGTATATCCGTTTGAACAACATCACCCCCCAAAGCTTGATTGAAAAATCCAACGTTAAATATATCTTCACGACGAACGAAGTGTTCGACGATTTGACGACGTTTGAAAAAATTGCGCAAAAGGGCTACGCATTTAAAGTAATGCCCGCGTTCCGCGCCGATAAGATTATGAATATCGAAGCGGAAAAATACAATGAATTCGTTGGGCTTTTGGAAAGCTTGACGGGGGAAATTAAAGACTTGACCGCACTGGAAAACGCGCTTGAAAACCGTTTGCAGGCGTTTATCAAAGTGGGTACGACGGCGAGCGATATCGCGCTTGAAAGAGTGTGCAAGGTAGCGGAAAAAGCGCAAGCGGAAGAAGTCTTTAAAAAGCGCAGAAACGGGGAAGCCGTCAGCGTGGAAGAAGCGGAAATTTTCAAGGGCTATCTCACCTATTTCTTGTTTAAACTTTATGCAAAATACGATATTGCAACCGAACTTCACGTGGGCGCAATGCGCAACAACAACGCGGTGATGATGGCAAAACTCGGTTTGGATACGGGCTTTGACAGTATTTCCGAAGACAATAGCATTAAGCTTATGTCCCGTCTGTTCGACCGCTTAAACAGCGAAAACAGCTTGCCGAAAACGATCGTGTTTAACTTGAACCCTAAGATGAACACGGAAATTATGACCCTTATCGGTAGCTTCCAAGCGGGCGGTGTGAAAGGTAAATTACAATACGGACCGGCTTGGTGGTTCTTGGATAATAAAGTGGGTATGGAAAAGCACTTGGAAGACTTGACCGCAACCGGCCATATCGGCGCGTTCGTCGGTATGCTCACGGACAGCCGTTCCTTATGGTCGTATCCCCGTCATCATTATTTCAGAAGAATTCTTTGCAACTACTTCGGCGATATGATGGAAAAGGGCGAAATGACCCAAAATATCTCGCTCGTCGGTAAAGTCGTAGAAGATATTTGCTTCAATAACGCGGTGGCGTATTTAAAAGTGGAAGGAAAATAAAACTAAAAAATATATTTTACGGAACAAATACGGAGGTTTTGTTATAATGGAAAAATTTGTACCTGTTGTCGTTATCAAAGAGCTGTCCGAAACGGAAAAAATCCTTTCGGCTTTGAAAGCAAACGGAATTAACTGCGCGGAAATTACTTTCCGCACGGCGTGCGCGGCGGAAGCGATTGCGCTCGCTTGTGAAAAGTTCCCCGATATGAGCGTAGGGGCGGGCACGGTTATCAACGCCGAGCAATGTAAAGCCGCGTTAAAAGCGGGCGCGCAATTTATCGTAAGTCCCGGACTTTCGGTAGCGGTTGCAAAAATCTGCAACAAAAAGGGCGTACCTTATTATCCCGGTTGCGTGACCCCGACGGAAATTATGCAGGCGTTGGAGCTTGGGATTACGACGGTGAAGTTCTTCCCCGCCAACGTTTACGGTGGCTTAAAAGCAATGAAAGCGCTTGCCGCACCTTTCCCTCAAATCAAGTTTATTCCTACGGGCGGTGTGGACAGAAGCAATATCGACGAATTTTTGGCTTGGGAAAAAATCGCGGCGATCGGCGGCAGCTTCTTCGTGAAAGAAGCGCTTGAAAAGGCAGAAAAATAAAACGATAAATAAAGTTAAGGAGAAAATTATTATGAAAAAAGTTATCACTTTTGGGGAATTGATGTTAAGACTCGCTCCCGAAAACTATCTTCGCTTCGTGCAAAGCGAAAAGTATGAAGCAACCTTCGGCGGTGCGGAAGCAAACGTCGCGGTGTCTTTGGCGAACTACGGCTTAGACGTAGCGTTCGTATCTAAGCTTCCTGCGCACGAGATCGGACAGGCGGCGGTAAACTCTTTGCGTAAGTTCGGCGTAGATACGTCTAAAATCGTTCGCGGTGGGGATAGAGTAGGTATTTACTATTGTGAAAAAGGCGCGAGCCAACGTCCTTCTAAGGTCGTTTACGACAGAGCGTATTCGTCTATCGCAACGGCGAAGAAAGCGGATTTTGACTGGAATGCGATTTTCGAAGGCGTAGAATGGTTCCATTTCACGGGTATCACTCCCGCTTTGAGCGACGAAGTAGCGGAAATTTGCTTGGAAGCTTGTAAGGCGGCGAAAGAAAAGAATATTACCATTTCTTGCGATTTGAACTTCCGTAAAAAGCTTTGGAGCAAGGAAAAAGCAGGGCAAGTAATGGCGAAGCTTTGCGAATATATCGACTACTGTATCGCCAACGAAGAAGATGCGAAAGACGTGTTCGGTATCGAAGCGGACAATACGGATATCTACGGCGGAAAGTTGGATAGAAACGGCTATATTTCCGTTGCGAAAAAACTTACCGAACGCTTTAATTTCAAAGGCGTTGCGATTACCCTCAGAGAAAGCAAGAGCGCAAACGACAACGACTGGTCGGGTATGCTCTATACGAACGGCGAAGCGTATTTCTCAAAGAAATATTCTATGCATATCGTTGACCGCGTAGGCGGTGGCGACTCTTTCGGCGGTGGGCTTATCTATTCGCTCGTAAACGGTGCAGAACCGCAAAAGGCGATTGAATTTGCCGTAGCGGCAAGCTGTTTGAAACACTCCATTGAAGGGGACTACAACATGGTGTCCGTTGCCGAAGTAATGAACCTTGCGGGCGGGGATGCAAGCGGTAGAGTTCAAAGATAAATTATGGAATATATCATTGGTATCGATCTTGGCGGTATGAGTGCAAAGGGCGCGCTGTTTACGAAAGACGGCGAGCTTCTTGGCACGAGCCGTATTAAAACGAATAAAGAAGACGGCTTTGAAGGCACTCTTCGCAATCTTGCGGAGCTTTCTAAAACGCTTGCCGAACGTCAAGGCGTTTCATACGCCGACGTCGTGGCTATCGGCGTCGGTTCGCCGGGCGTGGTAGACAGCAAGGCGGGCGTAGTGCTTCGTTGGACGAATTTCGGTTGGGATACCGTTCCGTTTGCGGAACGGCTCTCTCAATTTACGAAAAAGCAGGTATTCGTGGCGAATGATGCGAACGTGGCTGCTTTGGGCGAAGCGAAATTCGGCGCGACGGCGCAATACCAAAGCAGTATTTTGCTCACCATAGGCACGGGGATCGGTGGCGGTATGGTCTTTGACGGGAAACTGATTGAAGGCTATAAAAGCGCAGGCGCAGAGCTTGGGCATATCACCATTCGTGAAGGCGGGCTGACCTGTTCGTGCGGGCGTAAGGGCTGTTATGAAAAATACGCTTCCGCAACCGCGTTAATCTCTCAAACTCGGCACGCAATGGTCGAAGACTTAGAAAGTAAAATGTGGTGGATTGCTGAAGGGAAGATTGAAAACGTAGACGGCAGAACGGCGTTTGAAGCGGCGAAACTGGGCGATAAAACGGCAAAAAAGGTAATCGAGCAATACGTGGGCTATCTCTCCGAAGGGATTGCCGACTTCGTGAATATTTTCCGCCCCGAAGCGATCGTTTTGGGCGGTGGCGTAGCCAACGAAGGGGAAGCCTTGTTCGAGCCGTTAAGAAAAGCCGTTGACGAAAGAACGTATATCGCAATGGATATCGTACCGTTGAAAATCGTAGGCGCAAAGCTCGGCAATCTCGCAGGCGTTTACGGAGCGTACGCAATCGCTTCGGACGGTTTAGAAGGCTAATAAATCGAAAAAAGTGAAAATATTGTCGAAAAGTATCGAAAAAACCGTTGACAAGAGCGATTGATTTTGCTATAATAATTAAAATTTCATTGTCAAAAGAAGATTGCAGAAGGGAAACCGACTGTGGTCAGATGACACTCCGGAGAATCTCGCAGAACGCAAGTTTGAGTGAGTGCCGAAGGGGCAAGACGGCGCAAGCCGTTAATCTCTCAGGCAAAAGGACAGAGTTTTTGTTTTCCCTTACGCAGGGATATTTTTACGAAACCGACGGAGTGGCGAATAGGCTACTCCGTTTTATTTTTGAAAAAATTTTAAATCGCGAAAGCGAGGAGGTTTATATGTATAACTTATTGTTTTTCGATACGCTCGAAAAAATCAACTCGGCTGTCAACGCAGTCGTGTGGGGCTGGCCGATGATTATTTTAATTCTCGGCGCGGGTATTTTGCTCACCGTTCGCAGTAAATTTCTGCAAGTGCGCAAATTCGGCACCTCGTGGGGCGAAACGATTATCCCCACCGTCAAGAGCATAGGCAAAAAGTCTGCAAAGGATAAGAAAAAGGATAAAAACACCCTTTCTCCGTTCCAAGCCTTTGCCACCGCTATTTCCGGTACGGTCGGCACGGGGAATATCGTCGGCGTTTCGTCCGCTATTATGACGGGCGGTCCGGGCGCGGTGTTCTGGATGTGGATTTCCGCTTTCTTCGGTATGGTGACTAACTACGCCGAAAACGTACTCGGTATGTTCTTCCGTAAAAAGGAAAAGAACGGCGAATTTTCGGGCGGACCTGCTTATTATCTTTCCGAAGGCTTAGGCAGAAACGTAAAAGGCAAGGGTGGTTCGCTTTTGCGTGGGTTAGGCAAAACGCTCGGCGTTATGGCGGCGGTGTTCTGTCTGTTTGCGGCAATCGGTATGAGCGGTGCGCAAACGAATAACATTTCAAGTACTTATCAAGCGGTGTTGCCCGGTAGCGACCAAACGGTTGGGTTAATCGTCGGAATCGTGGTGGCAGTCGTATTAGCGCTCGTCGTGCTCGGCGGATTAAAAAGTATCGGTACGGTAGCATCCGTTCTCGTCCCTTTTATGTCCATACTCTTTATCGTAATGGCGCTCGTAGTTATCTTTGCAAATATCACCATGATCGGCGCGGCGTTTGCGCTTATCTTCAAAAATATTTTCAGCGTTGAATCTGCGCTTTCGGGCTTTATCGGCTACGAATTTTCGCAAATTATTCAAAAAGGTCTTGCGCGTGGCGTATTCTCTAACGAAGCAGGGCTTGGTTCGTCGGTAATCGCGCACAGCACTTCCGCTACCCGTGAACCCGTCAAGCAAGGTCTTTGGGGTATTTTCGAAGTATTTTTCGATACCTTCATTATTTGTACGATTACCGCGCTCGTGATTTTGGTAAGCTTCGGGGATACGGTAGGTATGGAAACCGTGCTTTACGCACAAAAGAACGGCGAGTTCGTATATGCGAATACTACCGTTTCTATGATGGCGTTTGAAGGCGTGTTCGGCACGTTCGGTACGGTCGTATATTCCGTTATTATTCCTTTGTTTGCGTTTACGACGATTTTAGCTTGGTCGTACTACGGCGAAAAGTCCATTGATTTCCTGTTTAGAAAAACGGGCGAAAAAGGCAGAAAGATTGCAAGATACGCCTTTAAAGTCGTCTACGTTCTTCTCGTTATCGTAGCGGCAACCTTAAAGAGCGAGTTGGCTTGGCAAATCTCGGATACTTTTAACGGCTTAATGGCTCTTCCTAACCTTGTCGGGCTCGTGATTTTGAGCGGACTCGTCGTTAAAATCACTAAGAACTACTTCGACCGTAAAAAAGGTCTTGACGTAAAACCTATGCTTTCGGTATACGAAGAACAAAACGAACAATTTATCGTTGATCTTGCCGAAGAAGAAGGGGAAAGCGTTCTTGCGCAAGAGAACGCGGAAACCGCAGAAAAGCAGGAGTAAGCCACTTTTTAAAAAAGGAATAAATTTTTTCATAAAACTTTATTAAAACACCTACAAAACCGTTGACTTAACTTTCCGAGTGTGCTATTATATTTGTAATTTATAATTCTATAAATAAATTGTATCGATTGTTTTAATTCGTTTTTCGAATTATAAAACGCAAGGGGATTTGTTATGGAAATTACAATTACGAAAACGGCAACTCCCGCACCTTTAAAAGCGGAAGAAAGTTTGGGATTTGGGAAAGTATTCACCGACCACATGTTCGTGATGGATTATAACAGCGAGAGTGGCTGGCACGACGCAAGAATCGTACCGTTCGGGAGAATTTCTCTGCATCCCGCGTCAACGGTTTTGCATTACGGCGCGGAAATCTTCGAGGGCTTAAAAGCTTATCGCAGAGCGGACGGGGGCGTGCAATTGTTCCGTCCTATGGAAAATATCCGCAGAATGAACCGTTCGGCAGAGCGTATGTGTTTGCCTTTATTAGACGAGCAGGACGCTCTTCAAATTTTGGAAACCTTCGTGAAATTAGAAGAACGCTTCGTACCGTATTCGTTCGGAACTTCTTTATATCTTCGTCCGTTTTTGTTCGGCAACGACGAAACGCTCGGCGTACACGCGGTGCATAACGCAACGTTTATGCTGATTGCGTCGCCTTCGGGGAGCTATTATAAAGAAGGGATTAATCCTGTAAATATTATGATAGAATCGGAAGACGTGCGTACCGTACGTGGCGGAACGGGTTTTGCAAAGTGTGGCGGAAACTACGCGGCGAGTACTCGCGCAGGTGAACGGGCGGCGAAAATGGGCTATGCCCAAGTTCTTTGGTTAGACGGCGTAGAAAGAAAATATATCGAAGAAGTCGGGGCTATGAACGTTATGTTCAAAATCGGCGACGAAATCGTCACCCCTATGCTCACGGGTTCAATTTTGCCGGGTATTACCCGTAAGAGCTGTATTGAAGTGTTAAAGGATTTAGGCTATAAAGTAAGCGAACGGCTTTTATCCGTAGATGAACTTATTTCCGCGTTGGAAAGCGGAGAGCTTAAAGAAGCGTGGGGTTGCGGTACGGCGGCAGTCGTATCTCCGATCGGAAAGCTTGCCTACGGCGATAAGGAATATATCGTCGGGGACGGAAAAATCGGAGAAATTACGCAACAACTCTACGACCTGTTGACGGGTATTCAATGGGGTAAGACAGAAGATAAATTCGGTTGGGTTCATAAACTTTAACATCGAGAAATTTTACCAAATTAAAAAACCCGTTTAATTTGGTTGACAAAACTTAAAAAATAGTATACAATAATACAAATTATTAAAAATATATATTTTTAAATAAAGGCGATGAAGGGAAATAAATTTCTTATGCTTGCTTTCAGAGAGTCGGCGGTTGGTGCGAGTCGATACGGGTAAGAAAACATAGCTCGTCCCAGAGCCTCCGAGAGAACGGCGAAAACGCTTAGTAGATTCGGACGGGTTCTCCCGTAATAGAGAAGTCTTAGCGCAAAGCTAAGCGTGAGTGGGTGAGAAATTTTTCACCAAAAAGAGTGGTACCGCGAAGAAAAATCTTCGTCTCTTTCCAACGGCGTTTCGTTGCGCCAAGAAAGAGACGATTTTCCTTTTTAAACGGTAAAATGGAGTGGTAATTATGAAAAACAGCAATAAATACGTAAAACAATTTTTTGCCCCCGAAGGGGTGACAATGGACTGGATGAAAAAACAGTCGATTGAAAAACCGCCCGTGTGGTGTAGCGTGGATTTGCGCGACGGAAACCAAGCGCTCATTATTCCTATGAGCTTAGAAGAAAAGCTTGAGTTTTTCAAATTGCTTTGCGACGTAGGCTTTAAAGAAATCGAAGTGGGCTTTCCCGCCGCGAGCGAAACGGAATACGAGTTTTGCCGTACTCTTATCGAGCAAAATTTAATCCCCGACGACGTGACGATTCAAGTCTTAACGCAATCGAGAGAACATATTATTGCAAAAACTTTCGAAGCACTTGACGGCGCGAAGCACGCAATCGTGCATTTATATAATTCGACGTCGGTGGCGCAACGCGAACAGGTGTTTAAACGGGATAAAAAAGAAATTATCGAAATTGCCGTGAAAGGCGCAAAGCTTTGCAACGAATATAAAGCGAAAGCCAAAGGGAAGATTACCTTTGAATATTCCCCCGAAAGCTTTACGGGTACGGAACCTGAATTTGCGGTGGAAATTTGCAACGCGGTGCTGGATATTTGGAAACCTACGGCAGACGATAAAGCGATTATCAATTTGCCCGTCACCGTATCTCATTCTATGCCCCACGTCTATGCAAGCCAAGTGGAATATATGTGCAAAAATTTAAAAGGCAGAGAAAATCTCGTGATTTCCTTGCATCCGCATAACGACAGGGGTTGCGCGATTGCCGATAGCGAAATGGGCTTGTTGGCTGGTGGAGATAGAATTGAAGGTACGCTTTTTGGCAACGGCGAGCGTACGGGAAACGTGGACATTATCACGCTTGCGTTGAATATGTATTCGCAAGGGATTGACCCCAAACTTGATTTTTCCGACTTGCCGAAGATTACCGCCGTTTACGAAAAAGTGACGAGAATGAAAGTCAGCGACCGTCAGCCGTATAGCGGTTCGCTCGTGTTCGCAGCGTTTTCCGGCTCTCATCAAGACGCGATTGCAAAGGGTATGAAATACCGTGAAGAAAGAGCGCTGAATACTTGGACTGTACCCTATCTTCCCATCGACCCCGCCGACGTAGGGCGGGAGTACGAAGCGGACGTTATCCGCATCAATTCCCAATCGGGAAAGGGGGGAATCGGGTATATTCTTGAAACGCAGTTCAAGCTCGTGTTGCCGCCTAAAATGCGGGAAGTGTTCGGCTATCACGTGAAGAGTATTTCCGACCACGAGCACAGAGAATTGCAAGCGAAGGAAGTATACGACATTTTCCTTCGGGATTTCGTGAACGTGAACGACAGACTCGACGTCATTGAAAACCGTTTCGAAGCGGACGGCGAAAAGGTGAACGGCTTGGTTTGCCTTTCGTACGAAGGTAAGCAATTTGAAAAAATCGTTTCGGGCAACGGCAGACTCGATTGCGTATGCAACGCGATTAAAGATTTTCTGAAAGAAGAATTTACGCTCGAAAGCTACGTAGAGCACGCGCTCGACGAAAAATCTTCGTCCAAAGCCGCGTCGTACGTGAGTATTTGCAGAGCAGGCAAAATTTACTGGGGAACGGGGCTTCACAGCGATATTATGATTTCGTCGGTGAAAGCGCTCGTTTCGGCGGTCAACCGAATGTTAAAAGACAGTTAAGGAGAAAGCAATGAAATTAACAGGTGCAGAAATTATCGTAAAAACCTTGATAGAGCAAGGCGTGACGGACGTGTTCGGCTATCCGGGCGGGCAGGTTATCAATATCTACGACGCGCTCTATAAATATAAGGACCAAATCAACCATATCTTAACCGCGCACGAACAAGGCGCGTCGCACGCGGCGGACGGGTATTCCCGCGCGACGGGTAAAGTCGGCGTTTGTATCGCTACGAGCGGACCGGGTGCGACCAATCTTGTCACGGGGATTGCAACGGCAATGCTCGATTCTATTCCGTTGGTTGCGATTACGGGCAATGTGCCCAACTCGTTGATCGGGAAAGACAGC
>CAJGCN010000007.1 GCA_904501815.1 uncultured Clostridia bacterium | reverse complement strand
TATCTTACGGGCAATCTCGTCCATTTCCGACGGCATAGACTGCATTTCCGTTTTAATGAGCGCGCAAGCTTCGTCGACTAAGTCGATTGCTTTATCGGGCAAAAATCTGTCCGTAATATACCGATTAGACAAAGTTGCCGCTGCGATTAACGCGCCGTCTTGAATTTTTACGCCGTGATAAACTTCGTAGCGTTCTTTTAAACCGCGAAGAATGGAAATGGTATCTTCCACCGTCGGTTCAGCGACGAGTACGGGCTGGAAACGCCGTTCGAGCGCAGGGTCTTTTTCGATATATTTACGGTATTCGTCGAGCGTGGTTGCGCCGATACAATGCAGTTCCCCGCGAGCGAGCATAGGCTTTAACAGGTTGCCTGCGTCCATTGCGCCGTCCGTTTTTCCCGCGCCGACGATCGTGTGTAATTCGTCAATGAACAGAATAATTCCGCCGTCGCTTTTTTTGACTTCGGCAAGCACCGCTTTCAAGCGTTCTTCAAATTCCCCGCGAAACTTTGCGCCGGCAATCAGCGCGCCGATATCGAGAGAAAAAACCTTTCTATCCTTTAAAGAATCGGGTACGTCGCCCCGCATAATGCGTATGGCAAGCCCTTCGGCAATCGCCGTTTTTCCCACCCCCGCTTCCCCGATAAGCACGGGGTTGTTTTTGGTCTTTCTCGAAAGAATACGCACCACGTTTCGGATTTCTTCGTCTCTGCCGATTACGGGGTCAATTTTTTGCGCACGGGCTTTTTCAACGAGATCCACGCCGTATTTATTCAAAACGTCGTAGGTTTCTTCGGGGTTTTCGCTGTTTACTCTTTGATTTCCACGCACGGACGAAAGCGCAGATAAAAACCCTTCGCGCTCGATTGCGTAGCGTTTAAAAAGTTTTTTGACGGGTTCGTCGGCGGTATCTATCATTGCTAAAAACAAATGCTCGACGGACAAATACCCGTCCCCCATTTGCGTCATTTGCTCTTCCGCTTTTTGCAAGGCGAGAGAGAGTTTTTGCGAAAGGTATTTTTCTCCGCCTTGTACTTTGGGGAGTTTTTGAATTTCTTTCTCCGTTTCCCCTTTCAGCTTTAAAGGCTCTTTTTGCATTTTATCGAGTAAAGTAAAAATCAGCCCGTCCGAGCTTTGTAAAAGCGCGTGAAGAAGATGCAACTGTTCAACTGCTTGATTGCCGTATTCTTCGGCAATCTTTTGTGCGTTTTGCAACGCGAGTACGGTTTTTTCCGTGAAATTTCTTGCGTCCATAATTCTTACTCCTTAGCTTAGTTTGTTCATTTTATTTGTAAACTTATACGGAATTTCTTAAACGCAAAAAATAAACTTTTCGTAAAATAAATAAGTTAAGAAATAAAATAAGATTGCCACGCTCCACTTCGTTTCGCTCGCAATGACAGGTGGGGCGAGATTGCCACGCTCCATTTTCTTTCGCTCGCAATGACGTTTGGTTGAAAATCCAAAAGCTCCGTTTTTGATAGAATAACGCTCCTTGACGGAAGTTAGAAAAGGGTTTCGAATAGGCGGAGAATAGAATCGAAGAGTTTGCCGAAAACACCGCGCTTAGGATTTTCCGCGCTACAAAGACGGGACACCGAAAAGGTTTCTTCACAGTCGCGCTCTAAGGCTTTAATTGCGCTTGGCGTGGAAAAGAGTACCGCGTTTTCAAAATGGTGGTATAAGCTACGGTAGTCTAAGTTAATCGTTCCCACTACTGCCGCTTCGTCGTCGCAAAGCATGCTCTTAGAGTGGATAAAGCCCGGCGTATATTCGTAGATTTTTACACCCGCTTTCATCAATAAACCGTAGTTCGCTCGGGTTAAACGGTAAATGGCTTTTTTATCGGGAATACCCGGCGTGACGATTCGTACGTCTACCCCCCTAAGCGCGGCGTAGCAAAGCGTTTCGCGCATATAGTCGTCTAAAATTAAGTACGGAGTGAAAATCCAAACCCGCTTGCGCGCGGCATTGATTAAATCGCTATACACCGCTTCGCCCGTCGGCGTTTTATCGAGCGGGGAATCGTCGTACGGCTGAATCAGCCCTGCGCCTTGCGTGTTGGGCGAAGAAACGAGAAAATCTTGCACGGATTCTTTATCTTTTCGAAAGGCGTTCCATAAATCGAAAAACATCACCGTAAACGCGTTGACGGCGTTGCCCGTAATTTTTATTCCCGAATCCTTCCAATGCCCGAAACGGAGTTTTTCGTTTACGTATTCGTCCGCGATATTCACCCCGCCCGTGAACGCAACCTTGCCGTCTACGACGAGAATTTTTCTATGGTCGCGATTATTTAAGCGCACGGCGAACACGGGCACGACCCGATTAAAGGCGTGGCATTTGATATTTTTATGAATGGATTCTAAATATTCCGCATACTTCGGGGGCAGGGAGAACAAGCTACCGAAATCGTCGTAAAGGATACGGATTTGCACGCCTTGCTCGGCTTTTTCAAGCAAAATCGTGCGTAATTCTTTCCAAAGCTCCCCGCCTGAGAGTATGAAATACTCCATTAAAATAAACTTTTCCGCACCCTTTAACGCGCGTTTAATTTCTTCAAAGGTCTGTTCGCCCGTCGGGTAGTATTCCACGTTTCCGTCGGTATACGCGGGATAGCCCGCAACGTTGGTTAAATACTTCGAAACGACGAATGCTCTATGGCTTTCTTCCACCGCTTTCGTCGCTTCGTCCGTTTGCGTTAAGCAGTCTTTTCTCAACTCTTTCGCCGTTTCGATTTTCGCGTGCATTTTACGGGTGGGCTTGCCGTTGCCGAAAGAAAGATACATGATAATCCCAACGAACGGGAACAGCAAAATTAGAATAATCCAAGAAAGCTTGCCCGTCAAGCGGTCGGCGCGGTTGATAATCCCCACCACGAACACGACGGACGCCATACTGAACAAGCTCCGAACGATTGCGCTGGACGCTTCGTCTAAGACTAATAACAATAATATATATGCGGTGATTTGCACGAGCACGGAAATTGCGAACACAAAAAAACGGTTATACACGACGAGCTTATAGCTTCTGTCGTTTGCCACCGTGCGTTCTATCCATTTCCGTTTTCTTTCGCTAACTTTTTTCAAAAGTATTCTCCTTTTTCTTTTGTGGTCTATTATACTAATAAGGCAGTCGCGGATTTCGTCTTTCCCTGTCGGTTTTGCACTTTTTTTCTATTATCGAAGAATAGTATAACATAAAAAATCGGCAATTCCTACAACACAATTCATTAAAAACGTTTATTTACAATATTATAATCCCCGTTTGTTGTTAAACTATTAACGAATTATGAAAATTTGGAAAAATTTTTTAATTTTTTGCGTTAAAACCGTTGACAAATATATTTTTTTGTATTATAATAAAATCAGTTAATGAAACTTAGTCCTAATAAGAAAGTTTTAAAGACAAAAAATTGATAAGAAAAGAGGTTAAAAAGTTATGAAAAAATTCGTTTGTAAAGTTTGTGGCTACGTGCACGTGGGAGAAACCGCTCCTGAAGTTTGTCCGAAATGTAAGCAAGTTGGCGTGTTTGAAGAAATCAACCCGCTGAAAGGAACGAAAACCGAAGCGAACCTTTGGGAAGCGTTCGCTGGGGAATCCCAAGCAAGAAATAAATACACCTATTTCGCAAGCAAGGCAAAGAAAGAAGGCTACGTGCAAATCGCCGCGCTCTTTGAAGAAACCGCAAAAAATGAACAAGAACACGCTAAGATTTGGTTTAAGCTGTTAAACGGCGGAGCTATCAAGTCCACCGCAGAGAACTTGAAAGAAGCGGCAGACGGCGAAAACTACGAATGGACGGATATGTACGCGGGCTTTGCTAAGACGGCGAGAGAAGAAGGGTTCAACGAAATTGCGGACTTGTTCGACGGCGTTGCGGCGATTGAAAAAGAACACGAAGAAAGATATAAAAAGCTCCTTGCGAACGTGCAAAACAAGCTCGTATTCTCCAAAGACGGTGAAGCGGTTTGGCAATGCTCCAACTGCGGACATATCGTGGTTGGCAAGAGCGCGCCCGAAGTTTGCCCCGTTTGCAATCACCCTCAGGCGTATTTCCAAGTTAGAGCGGAAAACTATTAATTTTTCGTCAGCCCCCTCCTTTTCTCACAAAAAAGTAGGCTGAAATAAATTTACCCGACGGCTTTTGCCGTCGGGTTTTTACTTAATTAAGTTAGATTATGCGGGGAGTTATCCCCCTTTCTGTTAAAGGTTGTTTTCGACGAAGGTTTCGAGCGCGGATTGCGGGACGAAACCGAGATTATTCGCCGTAGGTTTGCCGTTTTTGAAAGCGATAATGTTCGGAATAGACGAAATGGAATATTTCATTGCCGCGTCTTCGCTTTCGTCGACGTCGAGCTTAACGAAAACCGCTTTGTCTTCGTATTTATCCGAAACGTCTTCATAGACGGGCGCTAACATTCTGCAAGGTCCGCACCAGCTCGCCCAAAAATCACAAAATACCGTTTTGTCTGAGTTTTCTAACAGTTCTTCAAGTTCTTTGCCGTTTACGTATTTTACCATAATTTTTTTCTCCTATTATTCTTTATTATTGGAGTTTATTTTGAAAAATATTCTACCGCTTGTGCAAACGCTACCTTTTCGCTTTCGCCCGTTTGCATATTCTTGACGTTGAACGCGTTTTCCAAAAGTTCGCTTTCCCCGATAACCGCTACGTATTCCGCGCCCAGCTTGTCTGCGTATTTAAACTGCGCTTTAATCGAACGGTTCATGTGGTCGGTTTCCGCAAGTACGCCGTTTTCACGAAGCTTGCAAGCAATCGCAAAGGCTTGTTTACGGCTCTCTTCGTTCATGCCCGCTAAATATACCTTAACGGGAGCGGGCTTGGGAATTTCTACGCCCGTCGCTTCCATTACCATTAATAAGCGTTCAATCCCCACCGCGAACCCAACGGCAGGGCAATCGTTGCCCCCTAACTGCTTAATAAGTCCGTCGTATCTACCGCCACCGCAAACCGTGCCTTGCGCGCCGATATTATCCGAAACGAATTCGAAAACCGTGCGCGTGTAGTAGTCCAAACCGCGAACGATACGGGGGTTGATTTCATACGCTATCCCCGCGAGCGCGAGATATTCTTTGAGCGTTTCGAAGTGCGCGGAGCAATCGTCGCATAAATAGTCGAGAATACTCGGCGCGTCGGCGTTGATGTTTTTGCAGGTTTCTTCCTTGCAATCGAGAAGGCGCAAGGGGTTCTTTTCGTAGCGGGCTTTGCAATCGAAACAAAGCTCTTCTAAATGCGAGCCGAAAAAGTCCTTTAACGCTTGGTTATACTTCGCCCGACAGGTCGGGCAACCGATAGAGTTGATATATAATTTTACCTTTAAACCGAGTTTTTTCAATAGGCTGTCGGCAAGCATAATCGTTTCCGCATCCGCATCTGCCCCGCTTGCGCCGAAAGTTTCCAAGCCGAATTGGTGAAACTCGCGAAGTCTGCCCGCTTGCGGGCGTTCGTAGCGGAATGCCGGCGTGATATAGAACATCTTTGCAGGCAAAGCCCCACTGATTAAACCGTTTTCGATAAACGCACGACCCGTGCCTGCCGTGCCTTCGGGTTTTAAGGTGATCGAGCGGTTGCCTTTGTCTAAAAAGGTGTACATTTCTTTCGTCACGATATCCGTCGTATCGCCTACTCCGCGCGCGAACAGCTCGGTGTGTTCAAACGTTGGCGTACGAATTTCTTTTGCGTTAAAAAGCCCCGCTAAATCCCGCGCTACTTTTTCCACGTATTGCCATTTATACGAGTCGGACGGTAAAACGTCCTTCGTGCCTTTGGGTATGTTAATCATAATCTTTTCCTTTCCGTGTTATAAAACGTATTTTTTCAAATTTCTGTCGCCCGTGAGCTTGGCAAGATGTTCGTCTACGTATTTCTTGCCGATATTTAAAGTAAATAAGGGATAGTCCCCGCCGGCGTTAAAGGAAATATCTTCTAATAAATATTCCATTACCGTATGCAAACGGCGCGCGCCGATATCTTCGCTCGTGGCGTTGAGTTCAACGGAAACTTCCGCAATCCGTTCGATTGCGCCTTCGTCGAATTTCAAATCGATATTGTCCACCCGTAAAAGAGTGCTGTATTGGAAGACGAGAGAATTTTCCGTTTCCGTTAAGATTTTAATAAAATCTTCTTTGGTTAAGCTTTTAAGCTCCACCGAAACGGGAAATCTGCCTTGCAATTCGGGAATTAAATCTTCCACCGCCGCCACGTGGAACGCGCCTGCCGCGATAAAGAGTATGAAATCCGTTTTAATCGGACCGTATTTGGTGACCACTGTACAGCCTTCGACGATCGGGAGAATATCCCTTTGCACGCCTTCTCTCGATACGTCCGCACCGCTACGGTTGCCTTTGCCTGCGATTTTATCAATTTCGTCGATAAAGATAATCCCTTCGTTTTCCGCACGGCGAAGGGCTTCGTCTTTGACGGCGTCTTCGTCTACGAGCTTATCCGCTTCTTCCGTGAGCGCAACTTCGAAGGCTTCTTTTGCGGGCATACGGCGTTTTTTCTTTTTATGCTGGAACATATCCCCGAAAATACTGCCGATTGAAATCGCCGCCCCGCCCGGCACTAATTCCATTGCTTGGGGAACGTCGATTACTTCGATTTCTACCGGTACGTTATCGTAGATACCTTTGCGGAAATCTTCTAATAAATTCGCTTCGAACACGTCTTTGGCAAGCTCGCCCTTTTCTTCTTTTTTCGCTTCCGCCAAGAGCTTGACGATACGGCGCTCCGCCGCTTTCGTGGCTTTGGTTCTCACTTCCGCTTCCTTTTCCGCTTTGACTAAGCGATAGGAACATTCCGCAAGGTCGCGTACCATGCCTTCTACGTCTTTGCCTACGTAGCCGACTTCGGTGTATTTCGTGGCTTCTACTTTCACGAAAGGCGCGCGAACGAGCTTTGCGAGCCGACGGGCAATTTCCGTTTTCCCCACCCCCGTAGGGCCTTTCATAATGATATTTTTCGGGGTGATTTCTTCGCGGACTTCGGCGGGAAGCTGAGAACGTCTATAACGGTTTCTAAGCGCGATTGCCACCGCCTTTTTCGCTTCCGATTGACCGATAATATATTTATCCAGCTGATTGACGATTTGCTTTGGAGATAAATTCATTGCCTTATTCCCCCTTTACCGATTTTTTCGCCGTAGACTTTTTCGCGGGTTTTTTCACCGCTTTTTCTTCCCCTACAACTTCCGAACGGATATTGTCGTTGGTGAACACGCAAATTTCCGAAGCGATTTTTAAGGCTTTACGGGCAATCGTTTCCGCGTCGTAGTCCGTTTCTTGAATGAGCGCGCGAGCCGCCGCGAGCGCGTAATTTCCGCCGCTGCCGATAGCGCAGACCCCTTCGTCCGGTTCAATCACTTCGCCCGTACCCGAAAGAATGAGCAAAGTGTTTTCGTCGGCGGTGATCATCATAGCGTCGAGCTTTCTGCCAACTTTATCGTTGCGCCATAAGTCGGCAAGCTCTACCGCCGAACGCATTAAGTTGCCCGCAAATTTATTTAACATTCCTTCGAAACGTTCGGTGAGCGCAAACGCGTCCGTCACCGAGCCGGCAAAGCCTAAAATGACTTTCCCGCCGTAAATTCTTCTGACCTTTATTGCCGTATTTTTGAAAATGACCGATTCGCCCATCGTCACTTGTCCGTCGCCCGCAATCGCGGTGACCCCGTTCTTTTTAACGGCGCAAATGGTCGTTCCTCTAAATTCCATAATCCTTACTCCTTAGACTGTTCGTCCGTTTGTTTTTGCTGTTCTATTCCTGCTTTTACCGCTTCTAAGGCTCGCTCGGAAAGCAAGCGATAGCGTTCTTTTTTGTCCTTTATGCGAAACGCAAGCGGGGTTAAAATCCCGTAGTTCGCGTTCATAGGCTGAAAATCCTTATTCGGCGTGGAAATATACGTTTGGAGCGCGCCCGTTATCGTTTCGTTTCCCAGCGTTAAGGGAGTTTGCCCCGTGATTTTTTCGTAGATAGCGCGGGCTACCGTCAAACCGCTCGCCGCACTTTCCACGTAGCCTTCCACGCCCGTGATTTGACCTGCGAAAAATAAGCGTTTATTATTTTTAAACGAAAAATCGGGATTTAAAACGGTGGGAGAGTGAATAAACGTGTTTTTGTGCATTACGCCGTAGCGTAAAAATTCCGCGTTTTTTAAGGCGGGAATCATAGAAAACACCCTTTTTTGCTCCCCGAATTTTAAATTCGTTTGAAAGCCCACGAGATTATACGCTTCTCCGCTTTCCGTTTCCTTTCTAAGTTGCAACACCGCAAACGGGCGTTTGCCGTCTTCCCCGAACAGCCCTACGGGTTTTAACGTGCCGTAGCGCAAAGTGTCTTTTCCGCGCGAAGCCATCACTTCCAACGGCATACAGCCTTCGAATATTTCCCCTTTTTCAAAGTCGTGCAGTATCGCCCGTTCGGCTTTTAAAAGCTCGTCGACGAACGCGTAGTATTCTTCTTTGGTCATAGGGCAGTTGATATAATCGCCCGTGCCTTTGCCGTAGCGATCCCCCGTGAACGCGCAAGACATATCAATACTTTCCGCCGATACGATCGGCGCGGAAGCGTCGTAGAAATGGAGCGCGCCCCCGAGCTTGTTTAAAATATCCGCCGACAGCCCGTCCGACGTAAGCGGACCTGTGGCAACGACGGCGTATTCACCGTCCTTAGGGTCGGGCAAGCAAAGCACTTCTTGCGTTTTTAAGGTCAAGTTGGGGCAAGAACAAAGTTTTTCGGTGATATACTTCGAAAACTTTTCTCTATCGACGGCGAGCGCAGAGCCTGCGGGGACTTTGGTGTTATCCGCAGCTTCGATAATCAGCGAGCCGAACAGGCGCATTTCTTCTTTTAAAAGTCCGCACGCGTTGGAATAAGGGTCGTTGCTTTTTAAAGAGTTCGAACAGACGAGTTCGCCGTAGTTCGCGCTTTCGTGCGCAGGCGTATATTTATTCGGCTTCATTTCCACGAGCGTGGTAGGTACGCCCCGAGAAGCGAGATAATACGCCGCTTCGCTTCCTGCAAGCCCCCCGCCGATCACGAGTACGCTTTCTTGTTTCATCATTCTTCAAACCCTTCGGGGAAATATCCCGTCCATTCGTCGTCGTAGCCCGTATACTTAGGTTCTTCCATTAACAACGGGGCTTCGTCGTCGGGTTGCGCGGGGGCAGGGTTGCGTTGAGCTTTCTTTTCGTCCGTTTCTACCTTAGGCGCACGAACGCGGTAGGAACAGTCTTTATTCATACATTTCACCCCACCGCGAGCCGTTTGCACGAGCGCGCCGCCACAGGTAGGGCATTTTTCGCCCGTAGGGATATCCCAGCTCATAAACTTACAGTCGGGATAATTCGAACAACTATAATATTCCTTGCCTTTTTTGGATTTACGCACGGTCATGGCTTCCCCACATTCAGGGCATTTGCCGACGAGCTTGGGCGGTTCGCCCGATTCCATAGGCAGGGTGGATTTACAGGTAGGATAGTTAGGGCAAGCCAAGAATTTGCCGAATTTTCCGTTCTTTTCCACCATATTTTCCCCGCATTTAGGGCAACGCACCGCCGAGATTTTCTCTTCGCCTTCGCTTAAAATGTTATGACATTCAGGATAGTTCGAACAAGCCAAATACTTGCCGAATTTCCCGATTCTGCGAATCATAAAATGCCCGCATTTTCCGCAAACTTCTTGGGTCAACTGATCGCCGTACGACGAAGCGGATTTGAGATTTTTTTCAAAGCCCGGATAAAAATTCCCGATCACCGCGTGCCAGTCCACGCCCCCTTCTTCGATATCGTCGAGCCTGTTTTCCATTCCCGCTGTGAAACCTACGTCCATAACGTCTTTAAAACAGCTTACGAGCATATCCACCACTTCGTAGGCAACGGGGGTGGGAATCATATATTTGCCTTCTTTTTTTACGTATTTTTGATTGAGTTTTGCGATAATCGTCGCGTAGGTAGAAGGTCTGCCGATTCCCTTTTCTTCCATGACTTTAACGAGCGACGCGTCGGTATAGCGAAGGGGCGGTTTGGTGAATTTTTGTTCCTTTTGCATAGAAACTTCTAACACTTCGTCCCCTTCTTTTAAATCGGGCAGAAGTTTTGCGCTTTCCGCGCCGTCTTCGTCGTCTTTTTTCACGTCTTGATAAACGGCGGTAAATCCTGCGAACAGCAACACCTTACCGCTCGCCTTAAAGATATAGCCGTTGTTTTCAATTTCCATTTGCGCGCTGTTATATTTCGCTTCCGACATTTGCGAAGCTAAAAAGCGTTCGTAAATGAGCTTATATAATTTATAGTGCTTGACGTCGAGAAGCTTTTTCGCGCGGTCGGGCGTCATATCCAAATCAATCGGGCGCACCGCTTCGTGAGCGTCTTGCGCGCCTTTTTTTGATGCGTAGTAGTTAGGTTTTTCGGGCGCGTATTCTTCGCCGTAAATTTCTCTGATTTTATCAAGGGCTTTCGCTTGCGCTTCTTTAGAAACGCGCACGGAGTCCGTTCTCATATACGTGATAAACGCCAAGTGGTCGCCGCCGCCCGTGTCGATACCTTCGTATAAGTGTTGGGCAAGGGTCATGGTTTCAGGCGCGGTGAAGCCGAGCTTCGTCGACGCGTCCTGTTGCATAGAGCTCGTCGTGAACGGCGCGGGGGCGTGCGATTTCGCCACCGTTTTTTTAACTTTGGATACGGTGTATTTCCCGTTATGGAGTTCGGACAATACTTTTTCCGTTTCTTCTGCTGACGACGGCTTGTATTTTTTCGTGCCTTTCTTTTCCAAAAGCGCTTTAAATGCCGAATATTTTTTCGGCAGGTCTTGAAGCTCCGCCGTTAAATTCCAGTATTCTTCGGGTTTGAACGCCGTGATTTCCCGCTCGCGCTCTACGATTAAGCGAAGCGCAACCGACTGCACTCTCCCGCCTGACAAGGAACGCTTGCCGTTTACGGACGTATCTTCGATTTTGCGGTTTAAAAGGTCGGAAAGCTTATAGCCCACGAGCCGATCAAGCACGCGACGGGCTTGTTGCGCGTCAACGAGATTATAATTGATTTTGCGCGGATTTTTCAGCGCGGCTTCAATGGCTTTGGGGGAAACTTCGTTAAACTCAATGCGGTTTTCTCCGTTTTCGTCTAAGTTTAAAACCGTTTGTAAATGCCAAGAAATCGCTTCGCCTTCGCGGTCAGGGTCGGTTGCCAAATATACTCTGTCCGCTTTCTTCGTGGCTTCCGTTAAACGGCGAATAACGTCTTCTTTCCCTTCGGAATTGACGTATTTCGGCTCGTAATTATTGCGAATATCCACCCCGAGCGTATGCACGGGCAAATCGCGGATATGCCCTGCGGAAGCGTCTACGCGGTATTTGCCTTTGAGATATTTGGAAATGGTTTTTGCCTTTGACGGCGATTCTACGATAATTAAATCCATTCTTCGTTCCTTTTTATACTAAACTTTCTTTTTTACTTTGATTGCCCGATTTTCACACGGGCGCGTAGCGGTTTCCGCCAAGTTTGACGACTACGCCTTTGATTTCGAGCAACGAGAGCGTTGCCGTTAATTTAAACGCGGGGATTCCCGTATTTTCAGAAATTTCGGAAATATGCGCTTCCGTGCGTTCCCGCAAAAAACCGACGATTCTTTCTTCTTCGCCGTTTAAGCTCGGCAAAGCCTTGCGGGCGGTTTCCCGCTTTGCGGTTATGCCCAAACGAAAGAAAATATCTTCTGCGCTTTGGGCGAGAAACGCGCCGTCTTTAATGAGCTGATTGCAACCCGCTCCGCTTTCTACGCCCAGCGAATAAGGCAAGGCGAACAGCGGTTTTTTCGATTTTTTAATATAGTCTGCCGTGATGAGCGCGCCGCTCTTTCCCCCCGCCGACAGCACGAGCCCGCCTTCGGAAAGCGCCGCTAAAATTTTATTGCGGTAGCCGTAGAAAAACGGAAAGGTAGGCGTTTGCATAGGGTAGGGAGAAATTAACAGTCCGTTCTTGGCTATCTTATCAAAGAGCGGGAATTTATTGCGGGGCAACGCAGAAAAACCGCTTGCAAGCACGCAAATGATTTTACCGCTTTTTCTTGCGCCGTCTATCGCCGCGCTATCCCCGCCGTCGGCAAACCCCGAAAGGATTGCAAATTCTTCCGATAAACGTTCGCTCAGCTCCACCCCTTTGCGATAGGCATCAGGCGAGATACGCCGAGAGCCTACGACGGCAAACTTGCGCGCCCGTAAAAGAGCGGGATTGCCTTTCGCATAGAGAACGAGCGGACTATCGGGCAGAGCGCAAAGCTCGTTTGGATACCCGTCTGCGCACGCGCACAGGGGGATAATTCCCAAATCTTGCAATCTCGACGAGAGTTTACGGAAGTATTCCCCGCCGTCCGTTAAAGAGCTCTGCATAGTATTATATACGCTTTCTTTGCGAAAATCAATCAAAATCTGACGAAACTTAGAAAAATTCTTGACAAGATTTACCGAATTTTCCGCTTCGGCAAGTAATTTTTTCTTTTCTTTCACGCTAAGCGGAAAGGAATCCAGCCAAATATATCCCTTTTCTTCTGACGTCCATTGCATACCTTTCTCCTGTTTTTTAATCGGGCATAGAGAGCTTTGCGCCGTAAGTGCGGTAAGAAATCGCTTCGTAGAGATGCTCGGGCTGAATGGTTTCGGAAAGCTCTAAATCGGCAATCGTCCGAGCGACTTTTAAAATGCGCGAACGCGCGCGTGCGGACAAGTTCAAGGCTTGGAACGCCGTTTTTAAAATTTCTTCGCTCTCGTCGCTGAGCTTACAATACGCTTTGGTTTCCTTTTCGCCCATTTCTGCGTTCGTCTTAATCGCGCTGTCTGAAAACCGTTCGCGCTGTATTTTTCTCGCGCGGTCGGCGCGAAGTTTGACTTCCGCGCTCGTTTCTTCTTTCTTTTCGGATAACAAATCGTCGTATTCTACTCCGTCTACTTCCACTTGGATATCGATACGATCCAGCAAAGGTCCTGAAATGCGCGCGCGGTATTTTCGAATATCGTTAGGCATACAGGTGCAACGGCGTTTACGGCTACCGTAGTTTCCGCAAGGGCAGGGGTTCATGCTCGCGCAAAGCATAAACGACGCGGGATAAGTGGTCGTTCCGCCCGAACGGGAAATAGTGATTACCCCGTCTTCCAAAGGCTGGCGCAAAGATTCGAGCGACGAACGCTTATATTCGGGCAATTCGTCTAAAAACAACACTCCGCCGTGCGCTAAGCTAATTTCGCCGGGATGCACCGTTTTGCTCCCCCCACCGCAAAGGGATACGGTGGTTGCCGTGTGGTGCGGAGAACGGAACGGGCGTTCGGTGATAATCCCGTCTTGACCAAGCGTGCCTGCTACCGAATGGATTTTCGTGATTTCCAACGCTTCGTCGAAACTCATATCGGGCATTACCGACGGTATCGAACGGGCAAGCATGGTTTTTCCGCTACCCGGCGGACCTACGAATAAGATATTGTGTCCGCCTGCAACCGCCACTTCCAGCGCGCGCTTGGCGATCGGTTGACCTTTGATAAAGGATAAATCTTTCGCGGTTTCTTTCGCCCCCGCTACGAACGAAGACGGAAGTACGGCGGTAAGCGGTTGTGCGCCCGAAAGGTGGTTTACGACTTCTTTTAAGCTGTTTGCCGCGTATACGCTGACCCCTTGAATATACCCCGCTTCCTTTTCGTTGGCTTTGGGTACGATAAAGGTTTTATAGCCTTCGTCGCGCGCGGCGATAATGGCAGGGAGTAAGCCCGTGATAGGACGAAGATCGCCGTTTAAGGCAAGTTCCCCGAAAAAGATAACGCCGTCCGTTTGACAGTCGAGTACGCCGTTTGCGATAAGTAAGCTTACAGCTATCGGTAAGTCGAAAGACGAGCCTTCTTTTTTCACGTAGGCAGGAGCAAAGTTTACCGTGATACGGTGCAAAGGAAATTCCAGCGCGCTGTTTTTAATCGCGCTACGAACCCGTTCTTTGGATTCTTTGACCGCCGCGTCGGGCAAGCCTACCATATCGTAGGAAGGAATCCCTTTGGAAACGTCCGTTTCCACCGTCACCGCAATCCCTTCTAAACCCGAAAGCGCGTAGCTTTGTACTTTTGCTATCATTTAGCGTTCTCCTTTTGCCTAAGTATAAAAAGCAAAATCCGCAAAACGTGCGTTCTTGCGGAAGTTGCGAGAAATTATTTTCTAAAATATCCGTTCGTGAGTATGCTCGTCCAACTAAATATCTTTGCCGTTTGCGCGGACACCGCATAGCCGTACAGGCAAGGCAAGGACAGCGCGAACGTTGCCACCGACAGGACGAGTATTGCCACGAAAACCATTTCCGACGGGGAAACTTTGCCCTTTTCGTAGCCTTTGAGCGCAAGCAAGGAAAGCGGGATAAAGCCGAGATAGAAGGCTTGGAACAAAAGAGATGTTCCCGCGTTTGCATTGCCTCGAACGAGCGCGGAAAGCAAGCTGGCAACTACTCCGCCGAGCAAGATAAAATACGCTCTGCGAAGCCGAAGCGCGTTTTTATCCGAACGCTTTTTTGCAAAGTCAAGAATGATTTTCACCGTCGCAAACGCCAAGCTTGCAAGGCTGACTACGCTTAATACGAGGTTCGCCAACGCTTGCCAGCTTAAATAGGAAGACGAGCCGACTTGCACCACGCCGTTATATAAGGTAGCCGATTTTAAAGGCAAGAACCACGCAAACGGGGTGATAGCGTTCGTAGCCGTAAACTGCGTGGCGTTGACAGCAAAGCCCGAATCGCCAAACGATTTAAACATTAGCGTTAAAATGCTGAGCTTGGGGGCGGTAGGCGTATCGTAGATTTTCACGAGCGCGCCGTAAGCGCAAACGCCCGAAAGGAGCAAAAGCAAAAACGCAAACACGATAAACCCGATTACCGCAAAGCCCCAGCTCACGCGGAGTTTATAGCCGTAGTCTTTTTGCGCTTTGAGTTTTTCGACGTTGACGAATACTTCTTCACCGTCTGCGGTTTGGATTTTTTCTTCTTTGCCTTCGGCGTTCTTTACCGCGAGCTTATACGAAAGGCGTTGACGGCGCAAGCCGAATCCAAACAAAACGAACACGCCCGCAAGAGCGAACACGCTCGTCCAGTCGCTCACGAGCGCGAGCGAAGCGAACAGACCAGAAAGCAGGATATTCCACGCGCCTTTTAACGAACGGCGGGAAATTCCTTTGGAATAGAAACGGTGCATAAAATATAAACTGCCGAGTAAAAACGCCGTAATAAGCGCGTAGGGAGAGCCGAGTCTGCCAACGGAAACGGCTATCCCGCCAAGCGCGAACACGAGCGCGAACAGGAAACCGTATTTTTCGTCCTTAAAAATCGCCGTACCTAAAAGCCCTAAAAAGAGAAGGGAAAGGGTCGTTGCGAGCAAAGAAGGCAAACGGAGCGCAAAGGTCGTTTCTCCGAAGAGAGCAACGAAAGGTGCGACGAGCAAAGTCGGCAACACGCCGAAATCGCCGTTTATATTATATTTACTGCCTTCTATGGTTTTATTCCCGCTAAGCAGGGTATGCACGGCAGTCATGGAATAAGCTTCTTCTTGGGTAAAATTGTATTTTGCGGAATTTTTCCAAACGAAAGAGTCCTGCGCGTCCAACGATTTCAACACCGACTTTGCGTTAAAATCTGAATTATCCGCCACCGAAAACCTTACTTGATTGCCTTTATCGGTAAACGCTACGAGTTCGATAAGCTCTAAATTCACCGTTGCGCTAAACGAGATTTTTCTCACGTTTGAAAGGGCTTTATTCGTTGCAACCGCTATCCAATTATAGTTTGCGCCCGCTCGGCTTTCTTCCCCGAATACGTTCGCAAGCGAAAGGGTTGCAAAAGACGTGGACGGCGTTGCCGTTGCCGAAGAGCTGGTGCTGGTTTTAACGGTGATAGAAGCGCTTTTCCCGTAGTCGGTGTACACAGAGCCGACTTTGATATAAAGGTCGTCAAGCTTTTCCCCACTTTTTATATCGGCGTTATAGATGACCGTTTTGCCCGAAGCATATTCAAACGAGTCCCCGCTGTTTTTTACCGAGCCGATCGTAAACAGTTGCGCGATAAAAAACACCGCGAGAAGAATGATAAAAGAAATGGTAAATTTATTTTTAAGTTTCATAGACTGCCTTGTTCTTCTTTTTTAAGAAGCCAAACTGTTTTTTCTTTTCTTATATTGTACAAAAAAACGCAAAAAAAGTAAACCGAATTTAGCTTACTTTTCGTGATTTTAGAGTTTTTGCAAAAAAATAAGTTCGCCGTTGACTTTGGGCGAACTCATTCTTACCTGTTTTAGGTGTGTTTTTTAGATTTTTTCTTTAACCTTAGCCGCCTTACCCGTTAAACCGCGCAGGTAATACAACTTAGCTCTTCTAACCTTACCCTTTCTCACGACCGTGATAGACGCGATTTTCGGGGAATGAAGAGGATAGGTTTTTTCTACGCCGACGCCGTAAGAAAGATGGCGAACGGTGAAGGTTTCGGAAATACCGCCGTTTTTCTTTGCGATAACTACGCCTTCGAAGTTTTGAACTCTTTCCTTACCGCCTTCGATAATCTTGAACCCTACTCTAACCGTGTCACCAACGTTAAAGGAAGGAACTTCCGCTTTAAGGCTTTCTGCGTTGATCGCTTCAATGATTCCTTTCATTAGACTCTTTACCTCCATTATTTACGATACGTTCATAACCTGCTGTGCGAGTCCTCGTCGCACCCAAAAAGGCAGCGGAACGCTCGAAGTCTTGATTATTATATACGATTTTTTATTCTTTGGCAAGCGTTTTTGCGTTATATTTACAAAATTTTGAAAATTATACGATAGAAATTATGACTAAATACGCGTAATACGCCACCGCGCCCGCCGTCAAAACAACGCCTTGCCAACGCTTGAGCTTATGCGAAGGCAAATACGCAAACAACGACAAAAGCGACGCCGCGCCGAGCGCGATTAACCCGTCAGTCAAGAAAGATACCCCTTCGGAAGAGAAAGGCAAGGGCATAATCAAAGAAGAAAGACCCGCTACCATTAACACGTTGAAAATGTTGCTTCCCACGATATTGCCGACCGCGATATCCGTTTCCCCTTTTTTCGCCGCCATTACGGAAGTGATAAGCTCCGGAAGGGACGTCCCGATTGCCACGACGGTAAGCCCGATTACCTTTTGGGGCACGCCAAGCTCCGCCGCAATCGTTTTCGCGCCTTCGACCGCAAGCATTGCCCCGCCGATTACGATCCCAAGCCCGACAAGCATTGCCACGACTAAAAACCACGTGAACGCTTTCATTTTTTCATACCAGCCGTTAAAACCTTTTTTGGGCGTTTCTTCTTCGCCTACGACTTCGTGATTTTCCAGCGCAAGTTCTTGACTATCCCGCTTTTTCAGCGCGCCGACTACTAAAAACACGGTGTACGCAACGAGCAAAGCTACCATAATCGAGCCTTCCCAACGCTGAATGGTATCGTCGAAATACCCGAAAAGCACGATTAACAAAGACGAGCCGAGCAAAACGGGCAAGTCGATTTTCAGCGAATCTTTTTGCACGGGCAAAACCGCGATAATCGAAGAAAGACCTAAAATCAATAAGATATTGCAAATATTGCTTCCCAAAACGTTGCCGACGGCAATGCCTACGTCCCCTTTCACCGCTGAAATCAGCGAAGTGGCAAGCTCAGGTGCGCTCGTGCCGAACGCAACGATAGTAAGCCCGATAACGAGCGAAGGAATACGGAGTTTTCCCGCAACGCCCGCCGCACCGTCAACGAACCAGTCCGCGCCCTTGACGAGCATAACGAACCCAACAACCAAAAATAAGATAGCTAAAATAATCTCCCACATAGAAATTACTCCTTATAAAATTATTTTATTTTTTAGCAAAAAAAGAAAGACTTATACGCAAAAAACACCTTTTTCAGGCGTTTTGCGCATAAGTCTTGTCGTTTACGATTACACCTTGAACGCTTAAACGGGCGTTCCGTGTTGTAGATATAATCACTTTTTCAAGCCGACTACTCCCTTACACCAGTATAGTATAGCAGAGACACAAAAAATTGTCAATCGTTTCCATAAAAGTTTTTGACAAAAATATTTTTTTTCGATATAATAAAAGCAACGCACCTTAAAAAGGAAAAAAATTATGACGAATTTACTTATTCGCGCTTTTATTAAAAAATCCGACCCTGCCGAACCGAAAACACGCTCCGCGTACGCTTTTTTAGCTTCGATTACGGGGATTTTATTAAATCTTTTGTTGTTTGCGGGGAAATTGACGGTGGGGATTTTGTCCTTTTCCGTCGCCGTGATTGCCGACGCGTTTAATAATTTATCCGACGCGGGCGCATCCGTCGTCACCTTAATCGGGTTTCGGCTTTCCAACAAGCCCGTTGATAAAGAACACCCCTTAGGACACGGCAGATTTGAATATATTTCAGGGTTTATCGTGGATATGTTAATCGTATTAGTCGGGTTCGAACTACTGACTTCTTCTATTGATAAAATCGTAAACCCGTCTACGCCTGAAGTTGGGAAATGGACGTTTATCCTGCTCGGCGCGGCAATACTCATAAAGCTTTGGTTGTTTTTCTTTTATCGGAAAATCGGGAAAATTATCTCGTCCGCTTCTTTAAAAGCTTCGGCGGCAGATTCCCTTTCCGACTGCGGTACGACCGCGCTCGTCGCGCTCGCTTCCCTTTGCGCGGCGTTTGGTTGGGCTAAAGGCGTGCCTATCGACGGGATTGCGGGTATCGTCGTTGCTTGTTTGATTTTGTTTACAGGTGTCAAAGCCGCGAAAGAAACGATTGATTTACTGCTCGGCTCTCCGCCTGATAAAAAATTTATCGACGGCATTTACGCGTTCACGAAAGGATATCCAGAAATCGTAGGGATTCACGACGTAATGGTGCACGATTACGGTCCGGGCAGGCAAATCGTTTCCTTTCACGCCGAAGTTCCGTCTGATTGCAATATCAACTACGCGCACGAAGTGATTGACAAAATGGAGCGGGATATGTTTGAGAAATTCAACTGTATCGTCACCGTGCATCTCGACCCGATTACCGTGAACGATAAAAAGGTGAACGAAATGCGTTGTTTCGCGGAAGCTTGCGCAAAGGAAATTTGCAAAGATTTTTCCATTCACGATTTCAGAATGACGCAAGGCGAAAAGCACACGAACTTAATTTTCGACCTACTCGTGCCTACCGATTGCAAAATCAAGGTAGACCAAGCCGTCAAGCAGGTGGCGGAAACTATCAAGGCGAAAAATCCCGACTGTTTCGCCGTCATTAAAGGGGAACACCCGTTCGTATAAAAAAACTCGACCGATTTGGTCGAGATTTTTTTAGCGAATAAAATTCATAAAAATCTTTTTTTCTTTTTGCGGTTCTAAGCCTTTTTCTTTCCCCGCTTCCAAGCATTTCAACACCCACGCCATATTGTTGCCCAAAATACGCATGGTTTGCAAGCCTTCCGCATCCTGCGCCGCTTCTTCTGCCGTATTACCGTGAATTTCGTTCCAGTAATTCGAGCCGACGACTATCATATTATTGATAGTAAAATACTTATTGATAACGTCAAAGGTGGTGCTTGCGCCCGCGCGCCGACAGCTGACCACCGCCGCAGCAGGTTTATAGGCAAGGCTTCTTCCACCGCTATAAAACACTCTGTCCATAAACGAAACGAGCGCGCCCGAAGCGGAAGCGTAGTATACGGGCGAACCGAACACGAACCCGTCGAACTCAGCGGCTTTTTCAACGAACTCGTTCACGCCGTCGTCGATTACGCATTTTTTGAGTTTTTTACACGCCCAACAGCCCTTACAGCCACTCGTTTGGTTTTGCCCTATCCAATAAATTTCCGTTTCAATCCCGTTGGCTTTCAAGGCTTCTGCCGTTTCTTTCAACGCCGTGTAAGTACAGCCGTATTCGTGATGACTGCCGTTGACTAATAATACTTTCATTTTACTTTTTTCTCCTTAACTCGTTTTAGATTTATCAATTATAATTTTTGGTTTAGATTGCCACGCTCCGCTTTCGTTGCGTTCGCAACGATAAGGTATGGGTCAAGGGCAACACCGCTTGCCCCTTGTTTTGGGTATTATACCATATATTTTTTCTTCTGGCAAGGGTTTTAAGGGGGTCAATCTAAAAGGGACAGGCATTGTCTAAACGCCGTAGGCAGGGAAACTTGCGTTTTGATTTCTTCTACCGTTCGGTTTTCAAAGGGAGCGCTCTCCGCTTCCACGAGCAGGCAAACCATTTCCCATTTTATGTGCGTGAAAATATGCGCGAAAGTCTTTCTGTTTTTAATCGTAAACGCGCCTACGCCCCAAGATTTTAAAATTTCTTCGGGGGTTTTGTTTTCTATCGGCTCAGACGGGAATTCCGTCATGCCTTTTAATACCCCTGCCGTGCGTTTACGCAACGAAACGCCTTGTGGCGTTTTAATCAAAAACACGTATCGCCGTTCGGATTTTTTCGACTTTTTTTCAGGCAACACGGGGTATTCGCTTTGCGTGCCGTTTGCAAACGCACGGCAAATACCTTTGAGCGGACAAACTCCGCAATCGGGCGTTTGCGGTTTACAGATAAGCGCGCCAAGCTCCATTAGGCTTTGCGTGAACGCCGAGCATCTCTCCCCCTGCTTTGGATAAATTTTTAAAAGTTCTCTTTCTAAATAGGTGCGGTAGGCAGGCTCGGAAATCACCGTCGGGTTTTCTGATAAACGGGAAATCACCCGAAACACGTTGCCATCCACCGCAGGGGCGGGAAGCCCGAACGCTATCGAACGGATTGCCCCGACCGTGTACGCGCCGATACCGGGTAAGTTTTTTAAAGCCTTTTCGTCGGACGGAAATTCTCCGCCGTAGTTTTCCACGACGAGTTTTGCCGTCTTTTGCATATTTCTCACTCGACTGTAATACCCAAGTCCTTCCCAAAGCTTTAAGAGTTTTTCTTCTTCACAGTTTGCAAGGTCGGCTATCGTGGGCAACGCGCGCATAAATCGGTCGTAGTATTCCTTAACCGCTTCCACGCGGGTTTGTTGGAGCATAATTTCAGACACCCACACCCTGTACGGCGTGGGGTTTTTCCGCCAGGCAAGGTCGCGTTTATTCTTATCGTACCAAGAAAGCAAGGGGGCAGGTATGCGTTTAAATTCAAAGTCCGTCGTTTGCATTTAATTGTTCCCTTCCTGCGCTTGGTTAGAAAAAAGCTCGTCTAACGATAAATCGCAAGGATAATCGAGCGAGATAGGCAAAGACAAAGAAGAATCTTCGCCCACGAACGTCAAGTCCGTTTTCCCTTCGCCGTCCGCTGTGATTAAGCAGTTGCCTATCCCCACGAACGCGCCGGGATAACCGCCGAAAATACTCTTTAATAAATCTACGCCCGTAATCACGCCAACGCACGTACCGTAGGTTTTTTTTAAGAAAGGTTTATAGATTTCTAATAGTCCGTTTTCTTGCGTTTCTAATTCTTCCAGTCCGTCCAACACCAAAAGCAAACGGGGGTATTTGTTCCCGTCGTCTTCGCGGAGCTTTAACAGTTCGTCTACGCTTTCTATCGCGCGGGATACGTCGGTAAGCGAACGGATATAAGGGACGGTGATATCTGCGTTTTTCAAAGAAAGAAGCTGAGCGTAGGCGGGATTAGGAGAAAGCACTAAAACGCAAAGCCGAGTTTTTTCGTAAAGGTGGGCGAGCGTGAAAAGCAAACGCTTGATGAACTCGTCGCGTTTTGCGCCCGTTATGCACAAATGGTTGGCTCTGCCCTTTTTGGAATCGGCGTGTGCAACTACGATTTCCCCCGCTTCGTCTACGCCGAGCGGTAAAGCCGTGCGAAGCCGTTCAAAACGGTCGGGGTCGTCCATTTTTATATTTTGTAAAGACGAAATAAATTCTTGCGTTTTCATGAGTCGTATCCTTGTCGTTTTTCTATATTATATACTATTTTCAGCCCTTTGTCAAGCTTATGAGAAAACGCACGCGTACGTTCGCGTGCGTTTCGCTTTTTAATATAAATCGAAATAACTTTCTTTATCGAACTTAATTTCCACCGTCGTTTCCACGCCCTTTCTTTCCACCGTGAGCTTGGCTTTATAATTGAGCCGTGCGTCGAGCAATAAATCGCCTACTTGGTGCAAACGGGTAATGGCAAGGGTGTTTACCACCGTTCCGTTGGCATCAAAGAGCGTAATGGATTTTAAAATATCCCCTTCTTTCAACAAACCGTACGCCGCTACCCCTTTTTTTAAAGGCTCTGCCACTTGGCATTTTTCGGTGATGACGAGCTTGCCGTTTTCGTTGATGACCGCTTTGGATTCTATCGTTTGCACGGAAATTCCAAGCATTGCCCTTTTTACCTGTCCGTTGTTCGCAAGAGCGTTGTTCATTACGGCAATCGCGTTATTCACAGGCAACG
>CAJGCN010000006.1 GCA_904501815.1 uncultured Clostridia bacterium | reverse complement strand
TTAAAGTTTTTTAATCTTTACGTTTCCGCAAAGTACGTCGGAATAAGAATACGCCGTTTTTCCTAAAAAATCTTCGTCGTCGGGCTTTACGGTAAACAGCGCAGGGTAAATCCCCGAAAGCACGCCCGAAAAGTCCATCGTCTTATTTCTGCCTAAATTCACGCGCACGGCGACTCGGCTCGCCCTGCAATCGTTTACCATTCGTTTGACTTCTGAAATGCTTTTGGTAGGTTTAATCATAGTATGAGTATGGGCAAAAGTCAAAGCAAATATTCCTTTCTCGCCAAATTTTCCCAAAATACGCAAAAAAAGAAATTCTTTTTACGGTCTAAACTCCCTTTTTCAAGCATACGATAAAAAGGCAACGAAAACGAAGGGAGAGTGAACGAAATGTCAATAAAACCGCATTATGAAACTTATCGGTATACGAGCGAGATTGCAAGGCTGAAAGCGCAGTCAATCGTCGAATGTCGTTTGCCGGGTAGCGAAATTACGTCCGTGCTTGCCGTGCAAGCCAACGCCGTACCGTCGGAATGTGCGTGCGCAGACGGAGAAGTGCGCTATAACGGAAAGCTCGTGCTGAGCGTATTATACGAAGACGCGGATAGGAAAGTTTGTCGCGCGGAGCGTGGCGCGGAGTTTTTCCATAAAGCCGAACATTCGGAAATTACGCCTGCTTGCTATGCGCGGGCAATTTTGAAAACGGAAAATATCACCGTTCGGCGGGAAGGGTCGGGGTTGTATATTTCCGTCGTCGTAGGCGCGGAACTTCCCGTATACGGGCAAAGGAAAATGGAATATCTCGTAGGCGGGGAAAATCTCGTGGTGCAAAAGGACGTGGCGAAAGTGGTGAAGCTTTTGAGCGTGGCGGGCGAGAGCGAACGGGAAGACGAGTTTGAAACGGACTACGTCGGGGATATTTTACTTCACAGCGAAAACGCCGTCGTCGTTCGCGCGGTAGCCGACGCGGGACAAATTGAAATCGAAGGGGAAATGAATTTGAATATCTGCGTTTTAAAAAGCGACGAGAGTCTGTGCGCTTACGAACGGTTAGTCCCCTTTAAAATGCAAGTGCCGTGCGAAGATGCGTTCGGGGATTTACCCGTTTCCGTCAACGTGCGCGTGAAATCCGCTTATTTAACGGCGGGTACGGACGAAGAAAAAGGCAAGAGCAAAATCGTGCTTTCCACCGTGCTTTCCGCTGAATGTACGCTGTATCAAAAAGACGAAGTTCCCGTCGTTTCGGACGCTTATTCTCCGACTTGCGAAACTCCGCTCAAAAAGGGAAATGTAGGGGGCAGGTGTTTGACGAACGTGCAAAAATGCGTAGAACGGGTAGGGGGTACGGCGATTTTATCCGAAGAGATAGAAGACGGCTACGCCTTGCAAGCGGCGGTGTTGCCGCGCGTGGAAATTTCTTGCCGTAAGAACGAGCGGGGCGAAACGGAAGCGGAAGGCATTGCGCAAGCGGAAGTTTTATTCAGGAGCGCAGACGGTACGCATAAAAAAGCAACCCTGTCTTTGCCGTTTGCCTTTCCCGTAAACGCTGGCGAAGACGAAAAGGTAGAAGGGGACGGCTTACTCTACGGGTTAAACGTACGGCGAAAAAAGAGCGGAGAAGTGGAAGCGGAAGGCTCGCTCAAAGCGGTGTTCCGCCACTATAAAGAAGGGCAATCCGCCTACGTTTGCGAAGTGGAAGAAGGGGAAGCGGTGGAAGAAAACCGTAGCGGAATTTCCATTTTCTTGCCTCGCGCGGGGGAAGACCTTTGGCAGGTGGCTAAACGCTTGCGCTGTACGCCGGAAGAGCTGACCCGTAGCAATCCCGATTTGAAATTCCCCATTGAAAACGGCGAACGAATACTCGTTTATCGGCGTTTGGCGGAAAATTTGGAAAAATAATAAACAAATCCCCTTTAAGGTATTGTAATTTTTTGAAAAATATGCTACAATAAAAGACGGAAACCGAGCGGCGAGAGTTTTCTCGCCGCCCTTTCGGAGTGAAAAAGTATGAAAACGGTCGCAATCAAAGCTTACGCAAAAGTTAATCTCACGCTGGAAATCGTGGGACAAGCAGGGGGATACCACCAGCTGGATTCTCTCGTGGCGAGCGTGAATATTTTCGATAAAATCGTTTTAAAAAAACGCAGGGACGCTCTTTGTTCTATTGTGATGAAAGGGCTGGGGAGCGAAAGTATTCCCCCCGAACAAAACAATGCGCTCAAAGCAGGAGAAGCGTTTGCGAAAGCTTTTCACACGACGGGCGCAGATATTACCGTATATAAAAATATCCCGCTGGGAGCAGGCTTGGGCGGGTCGTCTGCCGACGCGGCGGGCGTGTTAAACGGTATGGCGAAACTATACGGCGTGGACGAGCCTGAAAAGCTTTGCGAGCTTGCCGATTCGCTGGGGAGCGATATTCGCTATATGCTCTTTGGGGGCTTTGCCCGTATGCAGGGGCGGGGCGAACGGGTAGAACGCCTTGCGGTGGACGAAAAACTGCACTTTTTATTGCTTTGCCCGTCCGACGGGGTGTCCACCAAAGAATGTTATCAGACTTTCGACGAGCTTGTTGAAGAAAGCGGTTTGAAAAATGCGGAAAACGCTACGCAAAACTGCGTGCAAGCGCTCATAAAAAAAGATATGCAAGCGGTAGGCAGGTATTTGACGAACGACCTTTTTGCGCCTGCCTCTAAGCTTTGCGAGAGCGTGAAAAAGGCTTGGGAAGAAGCAAATTCCTTTTCTCCGCTCGGCGCGGTGATGACGGGGTCGGGGAGTTGCGTTTTGGCAATGTTTGAAAACCGAGAGTTTTGCGAGTGGGCAAAAAGTCGGTATAAGGGTAAGGCGCGCGCAATCGTTGCGGAAACCGTCTTGCCGAATAAAAAAGGAAAAGGGTTGCGAAATCCTTATTCGCTCAGCGAAGAAGAGCTCGCGCTTTTAAGTAAAGAATAAAAAAGGGAGAAATCAAATGGAAGAAAGAATTATCGACGACGAATACGCAAGGGGAATTAAACTCAAAAAGACGTCCGACGGATATATTGATGCAACGGACGAGCTTTCCGACCCCGAACGGGGCGAAGAAGACGGGTCTGCCGAAGAAGAATTGATGTTTGAATTTCCCGATTTAGAAGAAGACGACGAAGATTTGGTGGGGCTTTCCCCCGAAGAAGCGTTAGCCCTTCGTAAGAAAAAGGAAGAAGACGCTATGCGGCGTAAAGCGGACTACGAGCGCACCTGTAAGCAAGGGGAAGCGTTGTTGGAAACGGGGAGTTTTAAAGCCGCTGAGCTTGAATTTGAAAAGGCGTTGGGGCTTGACGAAGAAGCCAAAGAAGCTTCCGTAGGCTACTGGCGGGCAAAGACGGCAAACTTCACCGAGCCGGATATTCTCGCGGAAGAATACGCGGACGCAGGCTTTGAAAACCTTGAATTTGATTTAGGCTATCGCGCGGTAGACGAGCTGAAAGGGGCGTATAAAGAAGTGTTCGCCCGTCGGCTCGAAGAAGTGACGGAAGAAGAAAAAAAGCTTTCCGAAGAAATCGAAAGTAAGCAAAGTTCCCGTCGGGTGATTTTAAAAGAGCGGAGAAAAAAATCCTTTCTTTGGTTTGGCGTTGCGCTTCTTCCCACGCTCATCACCTTGATTTTGGCTATCGTGTTCGGCGCGAAAATTTTAAGCACGCCGGACGGGCGGTACGTCGCGCCGACGATCGTGTTTGCAGGGCTGTTTTTAGTTTTCTTTATCCTGTTTGGATTAACGACGAATAAGCTTTTGAACGCGTTCCGTATCTCCCGCGCGAACGAACGGCTGGGTTCTACGGACGAAGGCAAACGGCTGTTGCACCTTCGTGATTGCAAGGAAATTTACGAGCGTTTACTCGACTGATTTTTAAAATATTTTTAAGTTTTTCCCGCTCGGCGGCGCGTTCGTCGGGCGGGGCTTTTTTTCGCGCGGGGATTATAAATCCCCGTTTTTTCGTGGAAATCAGGCAAAATTGCGGAAAATTTTCGCGCGCGCGTGGGCGTACGCTTGCTTTTTTTCTTTAAATCGTGGTATAATGTGGGCGTATGAAAAAAATTTTTACTTATTTTAAACCGTATAAATGGCAAAGCTTGCTCGGTCCGCTGTTTAAGCTGTTCGAAGCGACCTTTGAATTGCTCGTGCCGATCGTCGTCGGCTTAATCGTCGATAAAGGGTTAGGCGCGCGCGTTTTAGGCGGTTATCCCAACGCGAATAAAGGGTATATCGCGGGAATGTGCGGGGTGTTGGCTGCGTTCGGGTTATTAGGGCTGTTGTTTTCCGTCGTGGCGCAGTATTTTGCCGCGCGGACGGCGACGGGCGTTTCCGCAGGACTTCGTCGGGATTTGTTCAAAAAAATACAATCTCTTTCTTATAAAGATCTCGATCGCTTAGGCTCAGCCACTTTACTTACTCGTATGACGAGCGACGTCGACCGTTTGCAAACGGGGGTTAATCTCGGCTTACGCCTGTTCTTGCGTTCGCCGTTTATCGTGTTCGGCGCGGTGCTTACGGCGTGCTTTATCGACCCGTCCTTTTTCGGCGTATTCGCGCTGACCGTCGTGGCGTTGGCAATCGTCGTCTACGCCGTGATGTTCGCGTGTATGCCCCTTTATAAAAAATCGCAAGAACGGTTGGACGAAGCGTTGTTGTCCACTCGTGAAAACCTTGCGGGGGCACGGGTGATAAGGGCGTTTTGTAAGGAAGGCGAAGAAGAAAAACTGTTTTCACAGCGCAACGAAAGGCTAAATAAAAGTCGTAAATTCGTCGACGCTATCGCCGCGATTACCAACCCGCTTACCTGCGTAATCGTCAATCTCGGCGTGATTGCGTTGCTTTGGACGGGCGCAATCAAAGTGAACGCGGGCACGCTTACGCAAGGACAAGTACTCGCGCTTTATAACTTAATGTCGCAAATTTTAATCGAGCTGATTAAGCTTGCGAATTTAATCGTGACGGTGACGAAAGCGGCGGCGTGCGGAAAGCGTATTCAAGCCGTGCTCGATTTAGAACCGTCGCTAAAAGACGGCGGGGGCGAAAGGCAAGAAACTTCTGAAAAACCTTTTATCCGTTTTGAGCACGTAAGCGTGAAATACAACGACGAAGCCGACCCTGCTTTGGAAGGGGTAGACTTTTTCGCGGAGCGCGGAGAAACGGTGGGCGTAATCGGGGGGACAGGTTCAGGCAAAACCACGCTCGTGAATTTATTGCCCCGTTTTTACGACGTAAACGACGGGGGCGTGTTCGTGGACGGGCAAAACGTGAAAAGTGCGGTGATAAAAGATTTGCGCGAGCGTATCGGGGTCGTACCGCAAAAGGCGCAACTGTTTAAAGGGAGCATACGCGAGAACTTACTTTGGGGTAAAACGACCGCGACGGACGAAGAACTTTGGCAGGCGTTAAAAATTGCGCAAGCGGAAGAATTTGTGAAGGAAAAGGGGGGGCTTGACGCGCCCGTAGAGCAGGGCGGAAAGAACTTTTCCGGCGGACAAAAACAACGCCTTACGATTGCTCGCGCGCTCGTTCGAAAGCCTGAAATTTTAATTTTAGACGACTCTTCGTCTGCGCTTGACTACGCAACCGACGCTTGTTTGCGTCGAGAAATTAAAAATTTAAAAACGACGACGTTTATCGTTTCGCAACGGGTTTCTTCGGTGCGCCACGCAGATAAGATTATCGTGCTTGACGACGGAAAAACGGCGGGCGTAGGCACGCACGACGAGCTTTTAGAAACATCAAGCGTATATAGGGAAATTTACCTTTCTCAAAGCAAAGAGGGGGGTGCGATATGAGCGGAAACAAACCGAGCACTTTAAAACGCGTATTGCGCTACGTAGGCAAATACCCCGCCTATTTAATCGGAACGCTGTTGTTTTCCGTGTTGACGGTAGCTTCCACGCTGTTGTTGCCCGTGTTAATCGGGGAAGCCGTCGATTGCTTGATAGAAAAAGCGGTGTTATGGAAAGAGTTTAAGGGGATCGTTTGGCAATTCTTAGGCGCGGTGGGGGTTTCGGCGGTATCGGGCTGGCTTGCAAGCCTTTGCAACACGAGAATTTCTTGCAACGTCGTTCGCGATTTGCGAGAACAAGCTTTTCGAAAAATCGGCAAACTCCCCTTAAAGTATATCGATACCCATTCGCGGGGGGATACGGTCAGCCGTGTGATTGCGGATGCCGACCAGTTCGCGGAAGGGTTGTTAATCGGTTTTACGCAACTGATTACAGGGGTTTTGACAATCGTCGGAACGATTGCTTTTATGCTGTTGACGAACTTTACGATAGGGGTAATCGTGATAGTAATCACCCCCGCTTCGTTGTTCGTGGCGAAATTTATAGCGACGCATACTTCGAAGTTTTTCAAAGAACAAACGGCTACGCGCGGTGAGCAAACGGCGTTCGTAGACGAACGGATTGCGGGCTTGAAGACGGTGCAAGCGTTTTCCCAAGAAGACGACCAGCTCAAAACCTTTGAAGAAATTAACGCAAGATTAGAAAAAGCTTCCATGAACGCCACTTTCTATTCTTCGCTGACCAACCCCTGTACGCGTTTTCTTAACAATTTAGTCTACGCGCTCGTTGCGCTCGTGGGGGCGTTCGACGTGGCGTCGGGCGGATTTACCGTCGGTGGATTAAGTAAATTTTTATCTTACGCGAATCAGTATACCAAACCTTTCAACGAAATTTCGGGCGTGATTACCGAGCTGAAAGGCGCGTTCGTATGCGCAGGGCGTATCTTCGAGCTTTTGGACGAAGCGGAAGAACTCCCCGACGGGCAAAACGCCGAGATAGGGGTGGCGGAAGGGAACGTTTGCTTGCAAGACGTGGCGTTTTCGTATACGCCTGAGAAAAAGCTAATCGAAGGGCTTTCGCTCGACGTGAAGAAAGGGCAACGGGTGGCAATCGTCGGCAGAACGGGGTCGGGGAAAACCACGCTTATCAATCTGTTAATGAGATTTTACGACGTAAACGACGGCGCGGTAAAGGTCGAAGGGCTGGATATTCGAAAGATTACCCGCAAATCTTTGCGAAAAAATTACGGTATGGTCTTGCAGGAAACGTGGCTGAAAACGGGCACGGTGAAAGACAATATTCGAATGGGCAAAGCGGACGCGACGGAAGAAGAAATTATTTCGGCGGCGAAAGCGGCGCACGCGCACGGGTTTATAAAACGCATGGAAAAGGGCTATAATACCGTTATCGGGGAAGACGGGGGCGGGCTTTCGGAAGGTCAAAAGCAACTTCTTTGTATTGCGCGCATAATGCTTGCCGTTCCCCCTATGCTGATTTTAGACGAAGCTACCTCGTCTATCGACACCCGCACGGAAGAAAAAATTTCCGACGCGTTCCATTCGTTGATGCAAGGCAGAACTTCTTTCGTGGTGGCGCACCGACTTTCTACGATCGTGAGCGCCGACCGTATTTTGGTCATGGAAAAGGGGCAAGTGGTCGAGCAGGGCACGCACGCCGAGCTCTTAGAGAAAAAAGGTGCGTATTACGAGTTATACAACGGGCAATTTGCCTAAAGAAAAAGGATTTTTATGACAGCTAAAGAAAGAAAAATTAACAAACGAAAAGCAAACGTTTATAAAAACGCAGGACAGTTATTGCTCGTCGGTTCGATCACGGGCGGGTTTGCGGGCGCGGTCGTTTGCTTATATACCCTTTTGGCGCAACGGGGGGAAAAGTTTTCCCAAAACGCCTATGCGTTCGTGCGGGAAAATCCCGTCTTTTTGCCTTTGTTATTTGCCGTGCTTGCGCTCGGTGCGTTTTTGCTTTCGGTGGCGATTTATCTCGTGCCTATGATAAAAGGTAGCGGAATTCCCCAAACGGAAGGAGCAACGCGCGGTCGCTTGCGCTTTAAATGGTATCGCGACGCGGTTGCTATGTTTGCTTCGAGCCTGCTTAGTATCTTTTTAGGCCTTTCGGCGGGAAGCGAAGGCCCTAGCCTGTTTATCGGCGCGGCTTCGGGCGAAGGGGTTGCTACCCTTTTAAAACGCAACGAAATGATCAGGCGGTATCAAGTGACGGGCGGGGCTTGCGCAGGCTTGGCGGTCGCCTTTAACGCCCCGTTGACGGGTATGGCGTTTGCCTTTGAAGAAGCGCACAAACGCTTTACCCCCGAAGTTTTTATTTGCGCCTTTTCTTCCGTCGTCTTTGCGCTCGTCGTAAGAAACGGGTTATACGCCTTGTTCGGCTTACAAGCAAGTAGTTTTTTCGAAAATTATCTCTTTCCGCAAGGCGCGGTTTCGGACGGAAAATTCTTTTTATTCTTAGTCCTTTCGGCGGTGATTTGCGGAGCACTCGGCGTACTTTTTTATAAATGGACCTTTTTGCTTGCAAGACTTTTTAGCAAAATCAAAGGGAAATCTTCTTTTAAAAGAATATTTTTCCGTATGCTGACGGCGGTTTTGCTCGGCGGAGTCTTTTCACTTCTTTCCGCGTATTTAATGGGCGGGGGACACGGGCTAATTGAAAGCTTGGGAACGAACGGCGGGGAAAACGCTTCTTTTCAGTCTGCGTTTGCGTTTCCGCTCGTCGGCGGGCTGTTGCTCGTGGGCGTGTTGAAATTTATCATTACGGGCGTAAATATGGGGGCGGGCGTGCCGTGCGGAGCGTTTATCCCTATGCTTGCGGTGGGCGCGTGTATCGGCTCGCTGTTAAATCAGGCTTGGCTGGGCTTAGGCATGAGCGCAGGGTATTGCGACTTTTTAGTAATGGTCTGCATGGCAACCTTTTTCACGGCAATCGTCAAAGCCCCGATTACGGGGATCGTGATGATTTGCGAGCTTACTTGGAGCTTTTCGGCGTTGCTTCCCGTCGTAATCGGCGTGGCAATCGGATATTTTATCGGCGACCTTTCGAGAACGGACAGTATCTACGAAGAACTTTTGGAAAAGTTCGAACGGGAGCAGGGTATTCGCGCAAGGGCGCAAAGAGAAGTGTTTACCCTTTCCTTGCACGACGGCTGTATTGCAGAAAAACGGGAAGTTCGCGACGTATTGTGGCCGGCAGGGGTAAGAGTCGTGGAAATCCGTCGTGGCGAAGAGCTGATTTTGCCCGACGGCGACAGCGTGCTTTTGAGCGGGGACGTTCTTACGCTCGTTTGCCGTACGGACGAGCCGGACAAGGTGAAAGCCGAGCTTTTGGAGATTGCGAGATAGCCGAGTAAACCCGCTGATATTCATAACCGACCGCCTTTCGGCATATACTAAAAAACGACGAAAGGACGGTGGTAAGGTGAGATTATACGACGAAATTTTCAAGCGAACGGACGGGGAGTTGTTGCCGACGGCGCGGTGCTTAATCGTGCCCAACGGCGGGGGGTATTTCGAAGGCGTGAAAGCAATGGGCGATTTTGCGCCCGAACGGGTAGAGCTTTATTTCAAAACCCAAGCGGTGCGCGTAGACGGCGAAGGGCTGACGGTGAAAAAATACTGCGACGGCGATTTAGAGCTTAGCGGAAAAATCACCGCAATTACCGTGCTCAAAAAGGGGGAATGAAATGCTTTGCGATAAGCTTTTAGTGGAAGGTATTCTCCCCGAACGCGCGATTTTACGCGTAAAAAGAGCGGGAATTGACGTGTATAACGCCAAAAAAATCCGAAAAAACGCCATAGTTTTTAGCGTAAAGAAAAAAGATACCGAAAAAGTTTTTGCAATTTATCCGAATGTGTGTTATAATAAAGAGAGCGAAAGCGAGTATCTTCTCACGCGCGCGGGCGCAGAGCGTACGACCAAGCTTTTGGATTTTTTCAAAAAACGGGCGGGGATTTTACTCGGCGCGCTTCTGTTTTTAGTTCTCACGCAATTTTTCAGCGCATACGTTTTGCAGGTGGAAATAACGGGTACGAATATCTACGAACGGGAAATTTTGCGTACGCTCGAAAAGCACGGCGTGAAAACGCTTGCCCGTTATAGCGCAAAGAACAACGATTTGATTTGTTCGGAAATTTTATCGCTCGACGGCGTAGGCTTTTGTTCGGTGAAAAAAAGCGGTTCTACCTTGAAAGTCGAAGTGCGCATGAACCCGTTTAGAAAACCTTTCGTGCAAAAAGGGGGGCTTTGCGCAAAGCGTTCGGGCGAGATACTTTCTCTTTCGGTGCTTCGGGGCACGCCCCTTAAAAAGGCGGGAGATAAAGTTTCGGCTGGCGAAATGATCGTGGGGGACTATCTTTTAACGGGCGCAGAGCAGACCGAGAAAACGCAGGTGGATACGATTGCCCGCTTAGAGCTTGCTTGCTCGTATGAAGAAACCTTTGCCGTAAAAACGGAAGAAGAAGCGTTTGCGCAGGCGTATTTAGCCCTTTCGCTTTCGGAGAACGGTCGGATTCGAGAAAAAAGTATTCAAAAAAACCAAGACGGATTTCACGTGAAGATAGACTATACGGAGATACAAACTATCAATTTTTAAAAAGCAAGGGGAGGCAATTTTTGGGAGCTACAAGAAGAACGGTCGATATAAAGTCGATGGACAAACTCGCAATGCTGTTAGGCGCGTACGACGAAAATTTAACCTTTCTTTCGTCGGAACTCGGTGTCGTTGCCTACGTAGACGGGTTAAAAATTCATTTGGACGGCGAAGACGGGGCGGTGTCGCTTGCCTATCGCGCCGTGAACGCGCTCGCAAAGCTTGCGGAAACGGGGGAAGAGATCGACAAAGCGCGCACGGCGTATTGCATTGAGCTTGTGAAAGAAGGGAAAGAAGAAGAGCTTTCTTCCGCGTTTGAAGGGGTAGTGGCGATTACCGCGCGGGGCAAGCAAATTAAATGCAAAACGCTCGGGCAAAAGGAATACGTTGAAGCGATTAAAAAGAACACGGTGGTCTTTGGCATAGGCCCTGCGGGGACGGGAAAAACCTACCTTGCCGTATGTATGGCGGTGGCGGCGTTTAAAAGCCGACAGGTGGAAAAAATCCTTTTGACCCGCCCTGCGGTGGAAGCGGGGGAAAAGCTCGGATTTTTACCGGGCGATTTGCAGGAAAAGGTAGACCCCTATCTTCGCCCGTTATACGACGCGCTCCAAGAACTTTTAGGCTTGGAAACCTACGCAAAACTAATGGAACGCGGCGTTATTGAAGTTGCCCCGCTTGCGTATATGCGTGGCAGAACCCTTTCGAACGCCTTTATTATTCTCGACGAAGCGCAAAACACCACGAAAGAACAAATGAAAATGTTCTTAACGCGTATGGGTGAAGGGAGTAAAATGGTGATTACGGGGGATATCACGCAAATGGATTTGCCCGACGGTAAGGCGAGCGGACTTATTCAGGCGGCGGAGATTTTAGACGGGGTAGAAGGTATTTCCGTTATGCGTTTATCGGCAAAAGACGTCGTCCGTCATCCGCTCGTAATGCGGATTATCCGCGCCTACGAACAGGACGCGGAGCAAGCGGAGAAAAAATCTTCCGCAAGGAAAAAGGAGTAAACGAAAGATGAAATTTGAAAGTATGAATTCGTCAGTCTGGACGAAAGGAAACACGTTAAAAAGCGTATTGCTGTTTATTTTGCATTTCTTTATTCTTATCATTATCACGGCAGTTTTGCTTTTACACGATCATTTTTCCGATTTGACGGCAATGATGAAAGCGCATGGCGCGAACTATTTATATATGTTCTTTTGCGTGTTGCTACTCACGTGGATAATGTATTTTTATTTCTTCTTTGAAGATAGAAAAGTACTTTTTAGCGCAAGAAATATCGCGCTCGTATTTACCATTTTAGATGCGTATATTATCCTTTCGTTCCTTTTGGGCGAATGGATACACATTTACGCGCGCCCCGTTGCGCTCGTCGCGCTGTTGACGTTCGTGCTTCTCGGAAGACGGGATGCGATTTTTATGAACATTATCTCGGCGCTCATGATGTTCGTTATCGACCATTTTTCAGGCAGAGAGTTCGCTTCGCATAACGAGATTTATTCGTCGCTTATCATTTCCTTCTCGGCGGGAATGATCGCGATTTTCTTCGGGGATAAAGCCAAAACCCGTTTCCAAATCGTAGGGATCGGCGCGTTTATCGTGTTGCCTATCGACTTGATTATCTTCCTTTTAGGGCTTTGCGAGCTAATTAACGCAGAAATTCAAACCACCCAACTTCCCGTGTTCGACGACGTGTTGATGCGTATGGGCTACGGCTTGTTCGGCGGGATTATGTCGGCGGTGATTTTCCTTGCGGTTTTGCCCGTGTTTGAAAGTATGTTTAATTGCCTAACGGCGTTCCGCTTGCGCGAGCTTACCAGCCCCGACGCGCGCGTTTTGAAAAAACTTAAAGAACAAGCGCCGGGAACGTTTAACCATTCTATGATGGTGGCTCAGCTTGCCGAAGCTTGCGCAACCGCGATCGGGGAAGACGTAGACTGCGCGCGTGCGGCGGCGTTTTATCACGACGTCGGGAAAATGCACAACCCCGAATATTTCACGGAAAATCAAGGGGATTATAATGTACACGACGAGCTTACCCCCGAGCTTTCGGCGGATATGATACGCTCGCACGCAAAGGAAGGGTATCAGCTCATTCGCGCGCATAGATTACCGCAATTTTTATCGGACGTAGCGGTGCAACATCACGGCACGTTGCCCATTCGGTATTTCTACGCAAAAGCTCTTAAAATGACGGATGGCGAATTGAATATCGAAGACTTTTCCTACGTAGGCCCTAAACCGCAAACGAAAATCGCCGCGATTATTATGATAGCCGACGCCTCCGAAGCCGTCGTTCGTTCGCTGAGTAAGCGTACGCCTGAAGCGACGGAAAAAGCGGTACGGGATATTATCGAAGAGAGAATGGAGCTTGATCAGTTCTCCGAATGTGATATCACGATGGCGGAGCTTACGAAAATTCGTCAAGCGCTCGTTGCGTCGCTGACGGGGGTGTATCATCACCGCGTGAAATACCCGCAACTCAAATATAAGCACGCAAACGGAAAAACGACGGGGGAAAACTTATGAGAGAGTGGATTATCTACGCTGACGAAGAAGAATTTTCCCGCGAACAAGCCCAAACGCTGGAAAAGGCAATGCAAGGTTTTGTGAAAACGGATATCCCCCTTGCCGTAGAGTTTGCGTTCGTGGACGGGGAAGAAATTCGTCGGTTAAACCGCGAACTCCGCCAAACGGATAAAATTACCGACGTGTTGAGCTTTCCTGCGCTCGACGGGATTAAAGGCAAGCCTTTTAAGGAAAAAGAGCACGCCTTTGAACTCGACGAAGAAGGAAACCTTTTAATCGGTTCGATTGCCGTTTGTAAAGACCGCGCGAAAGAGCAAGCGGAAGAATACGGACATTCTTTTCAGCGGGAGCTCAATTACTTGCTCGTACACGGCGTTATGCATTGTTTGGGCTACGACCACGTGACGGACGAAGAAAAAGCAGAAATGCGCGAGCAAGAAGAAAAAGTACTCAAAAAAGCGGGAATACCCCGAGAATAACGCGAAAAAGGAAAGAGCAATGAAGAGTGGATACGTTGCCGTAATCGGCAGAGCAAATGCAGGAAAAAGTACGCTAATTAACGTGTTGGTGGGAGAAAAGGTTTCTATCGTTTCCCCTAAACCCCAAACCACGCGGGATAGGATTTTAGGGGTGCTTACCGAGCAAGATTTTCAAATCGTGTTCGTGGATACGCCGGGTATTTATAAAGCCCGCAACGCCCTTACGGATATGATGATGAAAACGACGGAAACGAGCGCAAAATCGGTGGACTTTATTCTCTACGTGCTTGACGGGCACGAAGGAATTAAAGACGACGAACGGGAAATCGTGGAAAAATATCACGCGCTCGGAATCCCTATGGCGATTGCGTATACGAAAATCGACATTATGCAAAAGGAAAATATCCCGCTCGATATGGCGAAAATTTCCGACTGGGGCTTGGATATCGACGTATTCCCCGTGTCTGCCCGTAAGGGGAAAAATATTCGAGAGTTAAAGGCGTTTTTAGCGGACAAGCTTCCCGAAAGTGAAAAAGTGTTTGAAGAAGATATCGTTTCAGACAAAAGCGAACGGTTTATGGTTTCCGAAATAATGCGCGAAAAAATTCTTTTGAAATACGATAAAGAAATCCCGCACGGGATTGCTATCGTGATTAACACTTTCCGCTTGCAGGAAAACGGCGTATACGAAATCAACTTAGATATCGTATGCGAGCGGGCGAACCACAAAGCCATTTTAATCGGCAAACAGGGCAAGGCGATTAAGGAAGTTTCGTCGTTCGCACGGCAGGATATGGAAAAATTTTTGGGCGCGAAAGTGTTTTTAACGACCTACGTCAAGGTCAAAGAAGACTGGCGGGATAAGCAAAATTTGCTCGTAGAATACGGCTACGGCAAAGAAGAGATTTAAAAAAGGGGCTCGCATAAAATACTTTCTTTTCCGCAAACTGATAGCGGGGAGGGGAAAAGAATGCGGGACAAAAAAAATGAGAACGGCGCGGCGGAGCTGGCTTGGAAAATGTTTGAACAAACGGGCAGTTTAAGCTATTATATGCTCTACTACGACCTTATCAAAAAATAATCTCGAAGAGAAAAGCCCTTATTTTTACGAAAGTGAAACGGCATAAGGCGCGGGAGGAATAATGGAAATCAAAACGAACGCAATCGTTTTAAAAAGTATCGATTATAAAGATAACGATAAACTTTTGACCTTGTTTTCCCCCACGCTCGGCAAAATTACGGCGGGTATACGGGGCGTGAAAAAGCCCAAAGCTAAGCTTGCGTTTGCGGCGCAACCCTTTTGCTTTTCGGAGTACGTGCTTGCCGAAAAGGCGGGAAGATACACGGTTGTCGGCGCGTATATGCACGAGAGTTTTTATGCGCTCCGAACGGACGTAGAGCGTTTTTACGCGGCTTGCGCGGCGGCGGAAACGTGCGACCGTATTTTGGTGGAAAACGAAGAATGGGAAGGAACGTTCGTATCCTTTATCGAGTGTTTAAAAACGCTCAGTTTCACCGAAAGCGACCCAGCCGAAGCGCTCGTCAGCTTTTTCCTTTCCGCTTTGCATGAAAGCGGGTATCCCATTGATTTGGGATATTTGGAAGAGTGCGACGGGGAGATCGGGGAACGGCTGTATTTTGATTTTGCCGACGGGAAATTTTCTTCCCAAGAACGGTGCGTGCAAGGGGAGCGCGCAAGCGTTTGCACTTATCATATTTTAAGAAAATGCGCGGGGCTTGACTTTGACGAAACCGCTCTTTCGGGTGGCAGAAAACGCGCGCTCAGACTTTTGAAAGCGTATCTGACGCAAAAAACGGAAACGAATTTTGAAAATTTAGGAGAGTTTATCAGGCTTTACGAAGAAACGCCCTGAAAGTAAAGCGAAAAAAGAAAATTATGGAAAATAAAACGGAAAACAAAGTGATTACGCGCGCCGAGAAAAAGGACGCGACGAAAAATTTAATCAGGGAAGTGCTTGCGCAAAAAAGCTATAAGCACAACGAACTTATCGACGAAGTCGCTTCGAAATATATCGAACGCTTCGGCGGGGAAGATGCAGACAAAATCAACGACGTAAAAGGCAGAGTCGGCTCGGTGCTTGACGTGATGAAAAAGGAAAGCGACGTCGGCGTAGCGGACGGAGAGTATATGCTCAAAGCCAGAGCGCCTATTGCGCCCGTTGAAAAAGAAGAAAAGCAGGAAGTAAAAACCGCGAAAAAACCGCGCGCGAAAAAGACGAAAGCAGAACCCGTTCCGCCCGCGCCTCTACAACCGATAGCGCCCGTCGCGCCTATTTCGCCGGAAACGAAACCCGAACCTGCGGAAGAACAACCCGTAAAGCGTAAGCGTGCGAAAAAGGCGGAAGAAGTGAAAGCGGAGCAAAAGGAAGAAAAGCCTAAGAAAACCGCGAAACGCACGGCAAAGAAAACGGAAAGCAAGGATAAGGACAAAGAGAAAAAGGAAGAGCAAAAAGACGAACCTACGGTAATTCCCGAAAACGAACCCGTAATCGTGCCTACGCCTATTCCTGCGCCCGTATCCGAGCCGATCCCCACTCCTGCGCCTATTGCCGAGCCTGCGCCTGCGCCGACGGCGGAAGAGAAAAAACCGCTTGCCCCGCCTGCGCCCGTGTTTGATATGACGGCAATTTTCGGGGAAATCAAAACGCCTGCGAAAACGGAAACGAAACCCCAAGAAAAACCCGAAAAAACAGAAAAAGATGTAGGCAGGGTTGCGTTGAAAGAAAAACCCGCCCCTGCGCCCGCAGTAGTATCTTTGAAAAAAGAGCCTACCGTGTCTGCGAATAAACCCAAAGCAACGGAGCGCAAACAAAGCAATAAAACGGTCGTAAAGCCCGTAAAAGCGTTGTCGGCGGAAGATACCTTAAAAGAAGCCTTTTTGAAAAAAATCCGTTCACTCGGCGGGGAATATTTTGAATACTATTCGGTGTATTTATTAGAAAAATACTCTAAAATGAACGGCAGACGCCTGGAAGCTTTGCGTATTTCAGGGGGCGACCAAGACGGCGGAATTGACGGCGAAATCGAACTTACGGATAAGCTTGGATTTAGAGAAACCATCTACATACAGGCAAAGAACTGGAATCCCGATAAGGGAAAAGAACACCTGTGGGTGGTGGGCGAAACGTTGCTTCAACAATTTATCGGTGCGTGCGTATGCCGTCAAGCGAAAGAAGGCAAGCAAAACTGGCGTGGGATTTTTATCACCACTTCCCGCTTTACGCCCGACGGCAAGCGGTTATTAAACGAAATGTCCGACCGCTTAGTGGGCTACGACGAAAACGATTTATTCGAAGCGGCAAAGGAATGTTCGTTCGGGTTAGTACAACGCAACGGCGTTTGGGTACTCGACGAAAAACTCCTTTCAGGCGAAAAAGCATTTTTTAATATGATTTAATAGATAACCGCTCTACGGCTTTTGCATGCAGGGCGGTTTTTTTGTAAGATTTTGTAAAAAAATTCTTAACTATGGTTTATTTTTTGTTGACAATCGAATAAAATAATGATATAATACAACCGATAATGCAATCAACGCATTTCTTTTTTCTTTATAAAAATTAACCTAAGTTAAGAAATAAGGCGTAGTGAGAAAAGGAGAGAAATATGGTGGAAAAAAAGAGTATGAAACCGTTATCGGAGTTTGAGATAGGCGAAAACGGTGTGATTGTCAAGGTAGCGGGCGAAGGCGCAATTCGCCGTCGGCTGTTCGATATGGGCTTAACACCCGGTACGGGGGTGTATTTACGGAAGAAAGCTCCGTTTGGCGACCCGTTTGAAATTACGATTCGTGGCTACGAGCTGACTTTGCGGAAAGCGGAAGCGGCATATGTGGAAATGGCGGTGGAAAGATGAAACGGTATGCGTTAGCGGGCAATCCGAATTGCGGAAAAACAACGCTTTTTAATTGCCTGACGGGTTCTACGGCGCACGTTGGCAACTGGCCAGGCGTGACGGTGGATAAACGGGAAGGCACGTATAAAAAAGGGGAAGACCCCATTTCTATCGTGGATTTGCCTGGTATTTATTCGCTCTCGCCGTATACGCCCGAAGAAGTCATTTCCAGAAACTACATACTCGACGAAAAACCCGATTGCGTGATTGATATCGTAGACGTCACGAATTTGGAAAGAAACTTATATTTAACCACGCAGATTATGGAAATCGACGTACCCGTCGTCATTGCGCTGAATATGATGGACCTTATGCAAAAGCAGGGGGATACTATCGACGAGAAAGAGCTCGAAAAGCGTTTGGGCGTACCCGTCGTGCGCATTTCCGCGCTCAAAGGGGAAGGGCTTGACGAACTGATGCGCCGAGCGCAAGAAGTGAGCGGGCAAGGCAGAAAGGGCAAGACGGTGTTAGACGAGTGTACTTTAACCCACCTTATCGGGGACGTGCGGATTGCTTTGTCGGGGGCAGGGGTAGAAAATCCCTTGTTTCACGCGGTGAAATTAGTGGAATGTGACGAGATAGAAGTTCAAATGCACCCGACCGCTTTTAAAATGGTGGAAGAGTTTAAAGGGGTGTTTAAAGACGAATTGTTCGGCGCGGACTTTGAAGCGCTCGTAGCCGACGCAAGATATAAATATATCACGAAACATTATTCCCCTTTACTCGTGAAAAAGAATAAAGGATTAAAACATTCCAAATCGGATAAAGCGGATAAAATTTTAACGCATAAATGGGCAGGAATTCCCATTTTTCTCGTGATTTTGTTCGGGATTTTCCACCTGACCTTCTCGGAAGACCTTTTATGGCTCGGTAGTATTTTTGGATTTTCGACCTTAGAAGAGCTTGGTTTTTCGGAAAATTTCGGCACTTCGCTATTAGCTTGCGTATACGACGGCGTAATCTTTTCGCCGGGTATGATTTTATTTAATCTAATGGATTTACTCACGTCCACCGTCTTTGGTTGGATTGTGGCGGGCGTGGAAGCTCTCGGCGCGGCAGATTGGGCTATCGGACTTATTCAAGACGGTATACTCGGCGGTCTTGGCGGGGTACTCAGTTTCGTTCCGCAAATCGTTATGCTACTGTTATTGCTTTCCATTTTGGAAGATTCGGGCTACATGGCGCGCGTAGCGTTTATACTTGACAGAATTTTTCGTCGTTTCGGGGTTTCAGGCAGGGCGTTTATTCCTATGATTATGGGCTTTGGCTGTTCTATTCCCGCAATGGTCAACACCCGTACGCTCGCAGACGAACGGGAGCGTACGCTGACGATTCGCACCATACCTTTCTTTTCTTGCGGGGCGAAATTGCCTATTTTAGTGGGGGTTGCGGGTGCGGTTGCGCATATCACGGGGCTTGGCGACGGTAGTTTGATTAGCTTTTCTATGTACGTAGTGGGCATGTTGCTTGCGGTCGTGAGCATTTTACTCATGCGCTCGACCACCCAACGGGGGGAAGTTGCGCCGTTTATTATGGAGCTTCCGCCTTATCATACGCCGAGCGGTAAAGGCTTGATGATTCACTTATGGGATAAAACGAAACACTATATCGAAAAGGTGTTTACGATTATTTTAGCGTCTACCGTACTCGTTTGGTTTTTGTCTAATTTCGGTTGGAACTGGCAGATGGTCGAGATTGAAAATTCCATTTTGGCATCCGTCGGACAGTTGTTGCAACCCGTATTTACTCCGCTTGGGTTTGGCAGTCAGTTAAATTCTTTCGGCTGGGTGTTCGTCGTGGCGGCGGCAACGGGCTTGATTGCCAAAGAAGAAGTAATCGCCACGTTCGGTACGCTTGCGGCGGTGTTTGCGGGCGTGCTTGCGCCCGAGCTTTCCGTAGAAGGCGCGACGGAAGTAATGAAAATGGTCGTTGGCACGGGTATCACTTGGCAGGGCTTAGTTTCCTTTATTATTTTCAATATGACGACGATACCCTGTTTTGCGGCGGTTGCAGCGGCGAAAGGGGAAATACAAAAAGGAAAATTCCGTTGGACGGTTGCCTTTTGGGTGGTCGCGTCGTATACGACGTCTGCGCTTGCCTACACCGTACTTTCTTGGTGGTGGACGGCGTTTATCTGGGTGGCGGTCGCGATAGCCGTCGGGTTTGCTATTCGGCTTTGGAATAAAAAAATATCGAAAAAAGCCTAACGGGCTTTCAAAGGAGCGGAAATGATTATCAGTATTTTAATCGGCGTAGGCGCGGTGGCAATCGTCGTCGGCGTTGCGGTGAATAGTTATTTAAAGCGTAAACGCGGGGAAACGGGCTGTTCTTGCGGGGATTGCGCCGGGTGTTGCGGTTGCGACAGAAAAAAAGACGAAGCTTCGCAAGGAGAAGAAGATGCGTAAAATTATGTTCGTGTGTCACGGCAATATCTGCCGTTCCCCGATGGCGGAATTAGTGATGAAAGATTTGGCGGAAAAAGCAGGCAGGGCAAAGGAGTTTCAAATTGCTTCTTGCGCCGTTTCCGATGAAGAAATTTGGGGCGGGATAGGCAATCCCGTGTATCCGCCCGTCAAAGCGTTGCTTGCAGAAAAAGGTATTTCATGCGCAGGCAAGCGCGCAAGGCTTTTAACGGCAAAGGACGGGGAATATTACGAACTCTTTTTATGTATGGACGGGAGCAACGTCCGTCGCGCGAAAAGTATTTTAGGCGAACGCAACGGCAAGAAATGCAAAAAATTGCTTTCGCTTTTAGGCGAAGACGGTGACGTTGCCGACCCTTGGTATACGCGGAATTTTGAAGAAGCGTATCGGGATATTTTGCGCGGTTGCGAGAAATTATTAGAAACTTTATAAACCAAAATCCCTTTGGGCAAGTCGCTCAAAGGGATATTTACTTATTCTTCGAAAATATATGCCCAAGTTGCGCTATCTTGCAATCTCTGATTGCATAATCGCCTGTTTGGCGAAATAGATTGTCGCAGTCGCTTACGCTCCTTCACAATGACGAAACGAAGTTTTCCACGCCTGTCATTGCGAACGTTTTCCACCCCCTGTCATTGCGAACGAAGTGTGGCAATCTATTCTATATGAAAACCCCGCAAGCTCTTTCATAGTGGTTTGTAAAGTCGTGCATATAATATATAAAGTAGGTATACGAATTTTCTTATACTTAGCCTTTATAATATTTTGTATCGTTCTTTCCGATAACCCTGATTTTTCGGAAAATATTTTTACGCTCCAACCCTTTTCTTCTAATAATCTTTTTAGATTATTCCCTATCAATTCATAATCCGTCATTTGTCTTTACTCCTTTTGTATTTATATTATACTCTCAATTTTTGAGAATGTCAAGTAAAAATCTCAAAAATTGATATAATTAAGAATAAGGAGAATTATTATGAATTTTGCTGAGAATTTAAAAATTTTGCGAAACGCAAAACAAATTAGTCAAACAAAACTCGCTACCGAGTTGAATATTTCGACAAAAACGAATTCTCATTGGGAAACAGGATATTCTGAGCCGTCTATTTCTCAACTCATTCAATTATCTAATTTCTTTGAAATTACGGTTGATGAATTAGTAGGAAAAATCGACTAATCTCTTTCGTTCATAATAAGAAAACCCCCTGAAAGGCTCGCCTTTCAGGGGATAGTTTTTTATTTTCAGCGATTAAAACGCTTTTCCGGCAGAGCCGAGTACGTTTACAATCTTGTGTTTAACCATTTCTTTCATTAACGCGCGCGCGTCCGTCAAGTATTGACGGGGGTCGAAATGTCCGGGTTGTTCCGCAAAATGCTTGCGGATTGCCGCCGTGAACGCTACGCGAAGGTCGGAGTCGATATTGATTTTGCATACCGCCATTTGCGCCGCTTTTCTAAGCTCGGATTCGGGAATACCGATTGCGTCGGGCATGTGTCCGCCGAATTGGTTTACGATTGCAACCTTGTCTTGGGGGACGGAAGAAGCGCCGTGCAAAACAATAGGGAAGCCGGGAAGTCTTCTGCCGATTTCTTCTAAGATATCCAAACGGAGTTTAGGGTCTTGACCGGGCTTGAATTTATATGCGCCGTGACTCGTTCCGATTGCGATAGCAAGCGAGTCGATACCCGTTCTTTGCGTAAATTCTTCTACTTCGTCGGGGGACGTAAATTGCGCGTCAGCCGCGTCGACGTTTACGTCGTCTTCAATTCCTGCGAGCTTTCCAAGCTCCGCTTCTACAACAACGCCGTGATCGTGCGCATATTCCACGACTTTTTTCGTGATAGCGATATTTTCTTCCCAAGCATGAGAAGAAGCGTCGATCATAACGGACGTGAACCCGCCGTCGATAGAAGCCTTACAAATTTCAAAGTCCGCGCCGTGATCAAGGTGCATAGCGATAGGAATATCGTTGGTTTCAACGGCAGCTTGTACAAGATGTTTCAAATATACGGGGTTAGCGTATTTTCTTGCGCCAGCGGAAACTTGCAGGATAACGGGGGATTTTTCTTCGTTCGCCGCTTCAACGATAGCTTGGATCATTTCCATATTGTTCACGTTAAAAGCGCCGATTGCGTACTTACCCGCGTAAGCTTTTTTAAACATTTCGGTAGTTGTCACTAAGGGCATAATTTATTCCTCCAAAGGTTAAAATTTTTGTTTACGGGAATATTATAGACTATTTTTCTTAAAAAAGCAAATGAAAAACGGGTAAGGCGCAAAAATTTTTTCTTGGCAGGAAAAGGGATTTTGACAAAAGTGTCCTTATATATTATATATAGTAAAGGTAAAAATGAAAATAGCAACCGAGATTTTGCTTAGTAGAATAGCGCGAAAAACCCGTAAAAACCCGTAAAATAAAAAAAATTTAAAAATTTTAAAAAAAATTGAAAAACTTGGCTCAAAACAGCTTGACTAAAATTTCGTTTCATAATACAATTAGAAGGCAAGTTGCGGTGAGCCTTTGAATTTCCCGTTTTTCCCCGTTAGTTGAACGGTTTTCACAGCGCAAACCTATCTTTGCAAAAACAAAAACAGTAATACACGAAAAGAAGGAGAACATAGTATGAAAACCTATATGGCTCACGCCGAAACGGTTGAAAGAAAGTGGTACGTGGTTGACGCGGCGGGATTAACGCTTGGTCGCCTTGCTACCCGCGTTGCAGCCGTTCTTCGCGGTAAGAACAAGCCTATCTTTACTCCCAACGTTGATACGGGCGATTTCGTAATCGTTATCAACACCGATAAGGTCGTTTTGACGGGCAAGAAGTTGGAAGATAAATTTTATAGATACCACACCGGTTATATCGGCGGTTTGAAAGAAATCCCCTACAAGAAATTAATGGCGGAAAAGAGCGACCTTGCGGTATACGAAGCGGTAAAAGGTATGTTGCCTAAGAACAGTCTTGGCAGAGCAATGATCAAGAAGCTCCGCGTTTACAAAGGCGCAGAACACAACCACGCGGCTCAAAAACCCGAAGTGTTGAAAGTTGATTAAGGAGAGAGTTGAGTTATGGCAAAAGCAAATTTGAAAAAGAAGCTTCAATTCTGGGGCACGGGCAGAAGAAAGAAAGCTATCGCCCGCGTTCGTTTAATTCCCGGTGGCAACGGCACGATCGTTATTAACGACCGCGCGTTTGAAGACTATTTCCCTCAAGGTACGTTGCAATATATCGTAAAGCAACCCCTTGTAGCAGTAGAAGTAGAAGGCAAATACGATATTTTCGTAAACGTAGTCGGCGGTGGCTACACGGGTCAAGCAGGCGCAATCCGTCTTGGCGTAGCTCGCGCGTTATTAGAAGCAGAAGAAGGTTGCCGTCCCGTGCTTAAAAAGGCTGGTTTCCTTACGAGAGACCCTCGTGCAAAGGAAAGAAAGAAATACGGCTTGAAGAAAGCGCGTCGCGCACCTCAGTTCTCGAAGAGATAAGAATTCGAAAACACCCACTTGGTTGGGTGTTTTTCTTTTGGTCAGGAAGTCCAGAAACTCCCGTTGTAAGGGTCAAGGGGCATTGCCCCTTGTGGGGCGCAGGGGCAACGCCCCGCATTATCGGACTTAATTAAGCAACCGATAGGTTGCGCTATCTTGCAATCTTTGATTGCACAATCGCCCGTTGGGCGAAAGAGATTGCCACAGTCGTTTCACTCCTTCGCAATGACGGGATAACGGTCATTGCGCTCAGCTTGCTATTTTGCCAACGGCAAAGCCTTTTCCGCGCCGTCATTGCGA